>CAIVND010000150.1 GCA_903907185.1 uncultured Acidimicrobiaceae bacterium | reverse complement strand
GACGCGGTCGAAGATGATGATCAAACAATTCTGTTTCGCCACAGCGAATTTGATGCGGTGTTCGAAATCGGAAATGTAAAATTGACAACACGTCTTCTCAAAGGACAGTTCCCGGATTATCAACGTCTACTTCCACCGAGCTATCCAAACCAGTTGGAGATCTCACGTGATGAACTAGCTGCTGCGGTAAAACGTGTTCGTCTGATGGTGCGTGACTCAAAAGATGCTTCGACTCCAGTACGAATTACCTTTTCTGCCGCCGGTGCAGAGTTGAATGTACTTACGCCAGAGAACGGAAGTGCCGCGGAGCTCGTTGAGGGTAAGTTCACCGGTGAAGAGTTAGTCGTTGCTTTTAATCCGAACTATCTTCTTCAAGGAATTGAAGCAATCCGTTCCGACACGGTCGTTATTGAGGTTATTGATTCATCAAAACCCGCGACGCTTCGTAGTGAAGGTAACTCTGAATATCGGTACCTGTTGATGCCCGTGAGGGTCTCCTGAGCTCAATTGCTTGGCTTGAAGTAACGAATTTCCGAGGATTCTCCAATCTACGATTTGAACCTGATCTACAAGGGTTGACGGTAATTACCGGAGAAAATGGTGCTGGTAAGACCTCGCTTTTGGAGGCCATTGGATACGTAGCAACCCAGCAGTCGTTCCGAAGATCTCCCCGAGAGGCACTCGTTCGCAACGCAGCTACCAGTGCGATTATTCGGGCAGAGGTTACAGAAAATGCCCACAAGCAGCTGATTGAGATCGAGATTGATCCAACTCGACGCGATGTCGTGCAACGCAACCGACAACGGATCATGCGCGCGCAACAGCTATCAGAGACGCTCCGCGTCACCGTTTTTACTCCTGATGATCTCGTTCTTGTCAAAGAGGGTCCAAGTGAGCGGCGACAGTACCTCGACGAAATTTTGGTAGCCGCTCACCCAAAACTTTTGTTGATCCAACAGAAGATGGAAAAGGTTTTGCGACAACGAAATGTCGTATTGAAACAGTCAAACGGGCGTCTCAACGCGGAGATCGGCAGCACCCTTGATGTATGGGATTATCAATTATCTGAGGTTGGTGAGCAACTCGTTCTCGCCAGAAAAGAGTTGATCGAAGAGTTAGGTCCGCGGGCCACGGATGCATTTCAACAACTCACCCGATCGCCATCTAACCTTCGCTTTGAATACCTCTCCTCCTATCAAGGATCACTAAATACTGCGCTCGCTAGATCCCGGTCCGATGATCTGCGTCGGGGTGTGAGCACGGTGGGTCCTCACCGAGATGATCTGCTTATTTTTGCTGCAGACCTCGACGCTCGGACTCGACTAAGCCAAGGTCGTCAACGCGCTGTCACCCTTGCACTACGGCTTGCGGCTCACGATGTCGTGACCAAGTACACCGGTACAACACCAGTGTTGCTCTTAGATGATGTGTTCTCGGAGTTAGATGAACCTACCTCGGATGCACTTTTCGAAGAACTTCCACCGGGGCAGACGCTGTTGACCACGGCTGGGGTCTTACCCGCTAAGGCCAAGGCGCATCTCAGCGTGTCACTTCATGAAGGGATGTTCGTGGGATGAATTCATCATTTCCTCCCTCACGTTGGCGATCGCGTCGTACTCGTAGCGGACAGAGCAACGACGAAACCTCGCTACATCCACTTGCAAACTCGTTTGAAGCGTTGTTGAAAAATAAGCGATATGAGTCACCAAACGAATTTGTTAGCGTGATCAATCTTTGGTCAAATCTCGTCGGAGATCGAATGAAAGCCCACGCGACACCGGTGAAAATCGACGGTAATGAGCTCATCGTTTATGTCGATCATCCCGCTTGGGCTACCGAACTGAAACTGATGAATTCGAAGGTCATTGAACGCCTCAAAAGTGAGCTTGGAACCACCTCAATAATTCGTCTAAAGGTGTATGTTAGAGCCGCAACCGACGTAGACTGATCTCCTGTAGTTCTCCCGTTAAAGCTGAGTCTTTTTGCAGGTGAGAGCCTATAAAGTATGACCAAGCCAGGAGGCGCAGTACCTGTGTTGAAAGTCGCGAAACGATGACCATTGAAGCGTCCTATGAGGCGAAGGACATCACCGTTCTTGAAGGGCTTGAGCCGGTTCGGATGCGACCGGGAATGTTTATCGGATCCACCTCCCTCAGTGGCCTTCATCACCTCATTTGGGAGGTCGTAGATAACAGCATCGATGAGGCGATGCAGGGATATGGCACCCGCATCGATGTCACCCTGACCCCAGATGGTGCATGTCGTGTAGTTGACAATGGTCGAGGAATTCCAACCGACCCCCACGCAACGGATCGAAAAAAGTCAACCGCGGAGATTGTCCTCACTGTTTTGCACGCAGGGGGAAAGTTCGGAGGCTCCGGGTACAAGGTCTCTGGTGGCCTTCACGGAGTAGGAATCTCCGTTGTTAATGCGCTGTCACGAAGGCTTGATCTGAGTATCGATCGTGATGGCAAACGATTTGAGATGTCATTTGAGAATGGTGGGACCCCGACCGGTCCATTGAAGGAGACGGGAACTGCGCCACGTGGCCGAACTGGCACCACGATTACCTTCTGGCCAGATCCCACGATCTTCGAAGAGACAGAGTTCCGTGCCCAGACCATTACCGAGCGTCTGCAGATGATGGCGTTCTTGCAACGCGGTCTTGAGATCCGATTTGAAGATGAGCGAAAGGGTCACGAGCAGCAGGTGACCTATCGCTATACCGGAGGCATCGAAGATTTTGTCCGGCACCTCAATGAGGCGAAGGAACCGCTCTTTCGGCGAGTGGCGTACTTTGAGCAGATCGAGGAGACACAAGAAGTCGAGATTGCTCTGCAGTGGAACACGACCTACAACGAAGGTCTGTATTCGTTCGCGAATGGCATCTCCACAAATGAAGGTGGGATGCATGAAGAGGGATTTCGCAAGGCGCTCACCAATGTGGTCAACCGTTATGCACGCGCGAAGAACACCCTAAAAGAAGCCGATCCCAATCTCCTTGGTGAGGATATTCGTGAGGGTCTCACTGGCATTATCTCTGTCCGACTTCAAGAGCCTCAGTTTGAGGGTCAGACAAAGGCAAAGTTGGGCAACGTCTCCATGCGTTCACTGGTTGAACGCACAACAAACGAGAAACTCGCGGAGTGGTTGGACGAGAATCCAAAAGAGGCAAATCAGATCGTCCAAAAGTCGCTTCTCGCGCAACGCGCTCGGATGGCCGCTCGTAATGCTCGGGACCTTACACGGCGCAAGTCTGCGCTCGATGGAGCGGGTCTGCCTGGCAAGCTGGTCGACTGTTCCTCACGCGACGCTCGAGAGTCGGAGATCTTCATTGTGGAGGGCAGTTCTGCGGCCGCTTCAGCACGGGACGCTCGCAACCCTCGACTCCAGGCGATCTTGCCGATCCGTGGAAAGATTCTCAACGTTGAGAAGGCGCGCGTCGATAAGATGCTGAAAAATCTTGAGATCCAAGCGCTTGTCATGGCAATCGGTGCAGGAATAGCTGATGACTTTGATGTCACTAAGGCTCGATACAACAAGATCATCATTCTCGCCGATGCGGATGTTGATGGCTCGCACATCCGAACGTTGCTTTTGACCTTCTTTCTTCGCCAGATGCGCCCCTTGATTGAGGCCGGCTTTGTCTACGCTGCACAACCACCTCTGTATTCGACGCTCGTTGGTAGCTCGAAGATCTATCTCAAAGATGACCATGCTCTCGCGAACTTCCTGTCGGAGCACCCAAACCACAAGCAAGCGTTTCAGCGTTTGAAGGGTCTAGGTGAAATGGACTTCGCCGAACTTCGAGATACGACGATGGACGCCTCAAAGCGGTCGTTACTACAGATCACCATGGAACAGGCGAGTCTTGCGGATTCAACCTGTTCGACCCTGATGGGTGATGACGTTGAGGTCCGGCGTCGATTTATCCAGATGAATGCGAAAGATGTTCGTTTCCTTGATATCTAAGCGCCATCCAATTCGTAGCTCAAAGATGCGCTGCTGCAAGCTTGCACCGTTAAACACGACCCAAGGAGGATGAGCCAGTAATGGCCCCGCCGAATAGTACCGACGACACCACTGATCTCGTGCCAGAGTTTGGCGCAGGAATCGAGCCGGTTGAGATTCAAGAGGAGATGGAACGCTCGTTTCTTGAGTACTCGATGTCGGTCATCGTCTCTCGTGCGCTTCCAGATGTTCGAGATGGACTCAAGCCAGTCCATCGTCGCATCCTCTATGGAATGTGGGATGCCGGTCTTCGCCCTGACCGCCCGCATGTCAAGTGCGCCAAAGTTGTCGGTGACGTTATGGGCCGCTTTCATCCCCATGGCGATTCAGCGCTCTATGACGCATTGGCCCGTATGGCGCAAGATTTCAGTCTTCGCCATCCACTGATCGATGGTCACGGGAACTTCGGGGCTCCAGGTCCGAACGCTGGCCCTGCGGCAATGCGTTATACCGAGTCGCGCCTCGCACCGTTGGCCCTTGCGCTCTTGGAATCGATCGACGAAAACACTGTTGACTTCACGCCGAACTATGACGGCAACGAAGAGGAACCAACGGTGTTGCCCGCAAGGTTCCCGAACCTTTTGGTCAATGGATCACAGGGCATCGCCGTTGGAATGGCAACAAATATTCCTCCTCATAACCTCGGTGAGGTCATCGACGCCACGCTGCACCTTCTCGAACATCCTGACGCAACCCCGGATGATCTGATGCAGTTTGTGAAAGGCCCAGACTTCCCAACGGGCGGTCTTATTCTTGGCCGTTCCGGCATTGTTGATGCTTACCGCACTGGCCGCGGGTCGGTAAAGATCCGAGCAGTAGCGGAGATCCTCGAGGGTAAGGGTGGCATCTCTCAGATCGTCGTCTCCGAGATTCCGTACCAGACAGCGATCGATACGATCGCTGAGCGAATCGGCGAGCTCTCTGACGCCGGTGACCTTGTTGGCATCAGTGGGATTCAAGATGATTCAGCCGGTGGTAAACCGCGACTCGTGATCACGCTGAAGCGCGACGCGAATGCAAATGTCGTTCTCAATAATCTCTATAAGCAGACACCACTGCAGACAAGTTTTGGCGTGAACATGCTTGCGCTCGTCGACAATGTTCCTCGGATCGTCAACCTTGCCGATGCGCTTGTTGCCTACATCGCACACCAAGTTGAAGTTGTTACCCGTCGTTCTCAGTTCCGGCTCGATAAGGCTCAGGCGAGGGCGCATATCGTCGAGGGTCTCCTGCGGGCGATCGACATGCTCGACGCGGTGATTGCAACAATTCGAGGGTCGGCAGATCGAGGAGAGGCACGAGCCAACCTGATGGCCGAGCCATTTTCATTTAGTGAGGATCAGGCAAACCACATCCTCGATATGACACTTGGGCGACTCACGAGAATTGGTCGACATGAGCTCGAAGAGGAGATGGCTCAGCTGTTGATCACCATCACTGATCTTCTATCGATCTTGAACGATCCAGTTCGCCTCCGATCGGTGATCTCGACCGAGATTACGGCTGTACGTGACAAGTTCGCCACGGATCGGCGCACGCAGATTGTTCATGATCCCGGCGATATCAACGCGGATGATCTCATCGAAGACGATGAGCTTGTGGTGACGTTGACCCGGGCGGGCTATGTGAAGGCGGTCTCCTCAGATGCATTTCGAGCACAGGGCCGTGGTGGCCGCGGAGTTCGAGGTGCAACCCTCAAAGAGGAGGACTTTGTTGAGGAGATCGTTCACACTTCGGCGCTTGCTCATCTTCTTCTCTTTTCAAATCTTGGGAAGGTCTACCGGCTACGTGCTTACGAGGTGCCAGTTAAGGAGCGAAATGCACGGGGGACCCCAGTTGTCAACCTGATCTCACTCTCACCCGATGAGAAGATCGAGGCAATTGTTGAGACCAAGACCTTTGATGCCGATCGCTTCTTGATGTTTGCCACGAAATCTGGCGTCGTGAAAAAGACTCCGTTTAGTGAGTACGACAAATCTCGACGTGAAGGTCTCATCGCATTGAGTCTCCGCGAGGGTGACGAACTTGTTCGAGTATTACCAACCGATGCGGACGATGACGTGTTTATCGTCACTCGAAATGGAACGGCTATTCGGTTTAAGGAATCTGACGTTCGCTCGATGGGTAGAAGTGCTGCTGGAGTACGCGGTATCAAACTCCGTGCCGGTGATGAGG
>CAIVND010000149.1 GCA_903907185.1 uncultured Acidimicrobiaceae bacterium | reverse complement strand
GGAACTCAGGTCGGTACCCCAGTGACGTTGGCCTCGCAGTCAACCAGCACCTCAACGGCGACCTCGTCAGCGATCAGTGCCAAGGCCGTCGGTTTCTACTGCTTCTTCTCGGTGTACTCAGGTGACTCGGTCTATTCGACCTCGTCAGACACAAACTCTGCTCCTGAGTGCTTCAGTGTTGTCAAAGTCTCCTCAACGACCTCGACGCAGTCGTCATTGACCGGAACTGCTAACCCTGTGAGCTCGAGTGGCACGGTAACCGACACCGGTACAGTTACCGGAAGCGCTGGTGTAGCTCCAACGGGAACACTGACCTTCTACGACTGCTTTAGTACCACGGCATCGCCGACAACCTGCTCAGCCAGTACCGGAAGCCAGGTTGGATCGCCGATCAACTTGACCTCACAGTCAACGAGTTCAGCGACGGCAACGTCATCGGCGATCAGCGCCACTGCAGCAGGTTTCTACTGCTTCTTCTCGGTCTACTCCGGTGACGCAAACTACACCTCCTCTTCGGACGTCAACTCTGCTCCTGAGTGCTTCAGCACTGTCGCAACCGCGGCAACCGCGGCAACCACGGCAACGAAGAAGACGTCAACCGCTGCAGCATCGAAGACCGCTCCAGCAGCAACACCCGCTCCGGCAACTCCAGTTGCTGGCGCCACTGCAGTACACACCGGTAAGAACTTCGCTGGATCAAAGCCCTACGAGCTGCTTGTGCTCGCACTTGGGATGTTGCTCCTCGGTCTCGGAGTTCGGACCCGCCGTCGGTATCAGAGCTGATCTCGATCAGCCCTGAAGTTTGAGGGGTTGGAGGAGGTCGATGAGGGGAGACTCAGCGGGAGTGCGGATCATCTTGTGAAGTGGTGATCCACACTCCGGTGAGTGAGCAGTCCCCGACCAACTCAGGTGGCACCGCACATGTCACCCTGGCCCTTGCCGCCCCTCGTAGTCCTCATTGGGACCACGAGGGGCGGCACTTTTTTGCCGAGATGACGAAAGTCCGCTGAGCAGATCTACTGAGCAGCCTTCATCGCTCCGGATACGGGCGTTGGGACTAAACGTATCCTGCGGGATGTATTCAGATCAGACCGGAAGGAACTCTGGCTTGAAGAGCTCTTCAACCTTTGGCTTCGTCTTTATAAATCCCTGTTCGAAGGACATGTTGATCATGAACTCAAGCATCGGGCGGTTCGCCTCTACGCCGTAGGTGTAGGGATCTTGTCCGTACATTGCTTGGGTCTGGCGAAGATAGTCCGGACCATGAACGAGACCGGTTGGGATCTGCTCGTGCAGCTGTGCCATCGCGTAGGCCTTTGAATCGACGAGACCTCGGTAGAGGTTGAATGCTGCCCAGGGGTAGCGGTCGTAGATGTCACCTCGAACGGCGAAGAAGTGATTCGCTGGAATGTATCCATGCTTGTCAAAGAAGCGCTTTCCCTCAGCAATACGGTCAGGAAAGAGTGGCTTGATCTTTGATCGATCGCCAACCGGCGCTGGGCGCATCGTGGCCCGGTCGACAAAGTTCCAGGGCATCGAGGGTGCAAGATTGTCGCCCATGTTGCCGACGTCGAGCTCGTGGTCGAGCAGCATCTGACGGATTGTCTTGTCCTTGGGGATCCGGTGGAACTTGATCCCCGCCTGTGGCTCAAAGTGCGTGGCGCCACCGTGACTGAGCTCTTCGGTCCGTTCCATCCACCAGTCGAGGTCAAACTGCGAGACACCAAAATCGTGTTCAAGGATCCCGCGGGTCCAAAGGACAGCGGTCTGTTGGTATTCGCCGACGCCGATCCGCTTGCCAGCCAAAGAGCTTGGTCCATCGATGCCAGAGTCCACGTGGTAGCTCAGACCTGAGTGCATGAACATCCGACTTGGAAATGCTGGGATCGCCACCATGTCCTGTCCCTGGTCGCGGGCGATGAGGAATGACGAGATCGACATCTCGAAGAACTCGAACTGCCCGAAGTTCAGCTGGCGCCAAAAGTGCTCTGAGGGGTGAGAGTGCGTTGGCACAATCTCGATTCCCTCAGCTTCCACGGTGCCATTGAGCAGAGGTTCAACTCGCTCATTTAATCCTCCGACGTACGACAGTGTGATCTTGGTCACGTGGTCCCCCTTCATTTTGAGTTCGCGTGCACGGCTGGAAGACCGCGAACACCGGTAATCAACATGTCATCGCGACCTATCGTGCATTCGCCACGAACGGTCGGCGCCGAATCGTATCCCTGCCACCATTCGTTAGCAAGGCTAATTGGTGATCCTGCATACGCCCACCTGAGAGCTCCGGCCGACCATTGAAAGAGAGCACCGAGAGAGGCAGTAGTGCAGATTCCGTGGAAGCATGTGAGTAACGAGGAGGCTCACTGTTATGGAGCTAGGTCTTGAGGGACGTGTCGCATTAGTTGCCGGCGCTACAGCCGGTCTTGGACTGGCGATCGGTCGAGCGTTAGCCAAAGAGGGTGCAGCCGTAGCCCTCGCAGGTCGCCGAGGCGAGGTGGCGGCAAAAGAGGCAGCAGCTCTCTCTCGAGGGATGGGCGTCAAGATGGATCTTCTCGACGCTGCAAGCATCTCCGATGCAGTAGCGCAGGTCGAGTCCGAGCTTGGAGCGATCGATATCGTGATCCTCAACAGTGGAGGTCCACCCCCATCGAGCGCAATCTCCCTTGACGTCGAGGCACTGCGCGCAGCGGGTGAGCTCCTTCTCTATGGGCCGATCGAACTCGTCAACGCGACCCTGCCGGCAATGCGAGCGCGTCGTTGGGGGCGCATCATCGCGGTTGGGTCGAGCGGCATACAGCAACCGATACCGGTGCTGACCAGTTCAAGCATGTTCCGTGCTGCCATTGCAAGTTACCTGAAGCTTCTTGCGGAGGCCGTCGCTCCTGATGGCGTGACGGTCAACATGGTGCTTCCCGGTCGAATTCTCACTGATCGGACCGTGCAGATCGACACGGCAAAAGCTGAGAGCACCGGTAGCACGGTCGATGAGGCCCGTCGAAGCTCTGAGCAGTTGATTCCGATTGGAAGGTACGGGACACCGGATGAGTTTGCAGCACTCGCTGCATTTCTCTCGAGCGATGCAGCAAGTTACATCACCGGGGAGCAGATCCGTATCGATGGAGGACTCATCCGAGGGCTATGAGCGGCGTATCGATCGACCACTGGTATTGAAAGGTTCCTTGGTCAGACAAGAGTTGAGAGAGGAAGGTCGTGATGGAGTCATTACCCGAAGATTGGGAGCGGGCGGTCGCAGTTGTGGCCCACCCCGACGATCTTGAGTATGGAATGGCGAGCGCAATCGCGCGATTTACCCAACAGGGCAAGCAAGTTGCCTATGTGCTGGTGACGAGTGGTGAGGCCGGTATCGATGGACTTGCTCCCGATAAATGTGGTCCACTTCGCGAGGAGGAGGAGCGCCGAAGTGCGGCCATTGTTGGTGTGGATCAGGTCGAGTTCCTCGGACACCTAGACGGATTGATCGAGTACGGGCTGACTCTACGGCGTGACCTCACCGAATCGCTACGTAAGCACCGGCCTGACGTTGTATTTGGGATGAACTTTGATCTGACCTGGGGTGAACAAGGACCGGTGAACCACGCCGACCATCGGGCGGTGGGGCTCGCGCTTGTTGATGCCTGCCGAGATGCCGGGAATCGATGGCTATTTCCTGATGCCGGTGAACCATGGACGGGGATTAAGAGCGCCTACATCTCGGGTGGTGGAGGCGCTGCTTCACATTTTATCGATGTTGGGGAGACGATCGAACTTGGTATCGCCTCGCTGAAGGAACATCGCGCCTACATCGACGGTTTGGGGACCGAGTTCGACCCCGAGAGTTTTCTCCGGGGGATGGCGGAGTTTGGGGGAGTGGCCGCTGGGTGTGAGCTTGCGGTCCTTGTGCGCGCCTATCCCATGTGAGGAAACGAACGACCAAGTAGTGCAGCTGTACCTAACTCGCTGATTTCGGGTCGGTCGTGGGGCGACGTTTGGAACGCGCGCCATAGAGATTGACGCCAACAGCGATGGCGGCGATCAGCGGAAGTGGGCCAAGGTCCATCTGGAAGCGGTTGTTCTCACCGAGCTCAAACAGGTTCGTTGCAAGGAACGTATAGGCCGTGCTGATGAAGATGAAACCCAGCGTCCAGGCAAGAACGCGCTCAAATCGTCGGCGAATCAAGAGATAGGGAAGTACGAAAAGTGTCAGAAATAAAATGACGATCTCGAGATAGGACTCTTGACTCCACGAGGTTCGCACTCCAGTTCCGCCCGAGGTGTAGCCACTCTGGGCGGTGTAGGTAGCTGGATCCATATGACTTGGCTGCAACATCAGTACCTTGTCGTACCAGCTGATGTAGGTGGTGATCTTCGCCGCGTTGGTTCTGAGCCACTCGTACTGGTCGGCGGGCACAACAAAGATCTGCGCGGCCTTTGTGACATTGGAGAGATACGAGACCGGCCGAAGCAAGATGAACTTGAGGTCGTCCTTCAAGTACGCATTGGAGATTGCAATGAAATTGATGTTGTCGAAGTTCTGGTAGATCCCGTCTTCGGTCTTGGAGTTGAGTACCCGGGCATCAGCATGTTGATGTGGAGGGATGAAATTCGGAACGTAGAAATCAACCGGGGAGAAGGCAGGGATGGCAGCGATCGGCGTCAGCTGTTTCTTGGCGATCATCTGCCGAAGTGTCTTTGGACTGGCAGAGTCGATGGTGACATGCGTCATGTTCATGCCGATCCAACTTGAGGTTGAAAAGGTATGGAACTTGATCGCATCCTTCGCATACCAACCAAAGACCAAGATGATCGGAATGAGTGCGACTTTGGCGATCGCTAGCGGGTTGAGGCGAACCGTGGCAAATACTGGAACAAGCCCAAGCACCATCCACGGCCACTGGAAGGTGCTGTTTGCGAAGATGACCACAGCGAGGCCGAAGCAGTAGGCAGCACCCCAACCAAGTGAGTGGAGTCGCAGGAACTTCACGAGCGCGAGAGCACAAAACGTCAGAGCTGCCGTCGTCGTGTAGGTGTAGAAATAACAGTTTTCATAGAGGATGAAACTCGGGCTCGTCATCACTAAGACGGTGATGGCGAGCGCGATGCGAAAGGGAATATTGAACTCTTTGAGAAGGTGAAAGACACAGATCACGATCGTTAATCCCAAAAGCAACGAACTGACTGTGGCGACATCATGTTGGATCGATGAGGGAAATCTGAGGAGGAATCCAGTAAAGCTGTTGAACAGTGGAGGCTGGCTGTGCAGATTGAAGATGGCGGTTACGAAGTTCTTTCGCAGCTGATGAAGGTCGAGCAGCTGCCAATCACCGGGCAGACCGTTGAAGGTCATGCGAACACCAGCAAGTGCAAAAATTATGCGCGAGGCCACAAAGAGCGCGATGACGATGAAAGTCTGACCACGAACGATGGCAGCTACAGAGACCTTTGGTCGAGCGTGATCCTCCTCGCGCGACATTTTGAACATGGAGCGATTCTAGGGTGCGCCACAACCGGTGAACGTGGACGCCGAGTGGCACGGAATCAAGAAGATCCCTGGTCAACTCACCATGGTGATGTTGAGCGATCCCAGAGGCCAGATTGCGTTGGTCAACCGCTCGGTGCCACCTTGCAATAGGCTCACCTAACCGTGAGGCGTACGCAAGGGAGGAGGCTACAGATTGCGCGCCGAACCGGCGGAGCGGTGCTGGTCGTCACTGGACTCACCGCGTGGTTTACGTATCTGTCGATCCATGCATTCTCACCAAATGCCGACGGAGCGACGGTCCTGCTAGAGGGTTCAGCCCTTGCGCACGGCCACCTTCTCCTCAATGGCTGGTCGCTCTCCCTCGATTCATTTTGGACCGTTGATGTCCCTTTCTATGCACTCGGTGTTGGTGTCGTTGGCATCCAACCGGTGCTGATGCATCTCATTCCGGCTGCGCTTGTCGCGCTCTGTCTCCTTGTTGGTGTCATGCTTGCGAGTTCGGGGCAAAGTACCCGCAACCGCGTCTATGCGGTCACCCTTTTGGTGCTGACACTTTGTCTGCCAAATCATGCCGCGGCGTACTTTCTGTTGCAGGGACCTTGGCACGTTGCGACGACGCTGTACTGCCTGATCGCTGCCTATCTTCTCTCGCGTGCAAGGGTCAGTTGGGGTTGGGTCGTCGCGGTCGGTCTGCTGGCACTTGGACTGAGTGGTGACCTGCAGATGCTCGCAATCGGCATCGTTCCCATCGTGCTCGCTGGACTCGTTGCCATGATTCGTCATCGCACCATCCGTGCTGGTGCCACGCTGATCTCCGCGGCGATCGTTGCCTGTTTCGTGGCGCTTCTCATCCGGATCTTTGCAACGATGCTTGGAACATTTCGCGTTGCAGAGAGCCACCACACGGTGACCATGCAACAACTCAGCCGCGACATTGGCCACTTTGGCGTGTGGCTCACTTCGATCTTTGGGCTGAATAACAGCCTGCTTGGTGGCGGGGTTGTTCCGCCGGTCTACCTAGTGACGCGCCTTGTGATCTTTGTCCTTGTGATCTTTGCGATCTGCGTCGCAGTTGTTCAACTCCTCATCGGGGTCTTCCGCCCCAAGGTTCCAACGGACAGTGAATCTGGATCCATCGAACTGTGGCGGATCGACGATCTGCTCCTCATGATGACGGCTGGTGCGGTGGCGCTGTTTCTCCTCCTTACTCTGTCTGACAACGTAAGTTACGCTCGATATCTCGATCCAGTTATCCTCTTTGGTTCGCTGCTCGCTGCGCGAATCCTTCCCCGACTTATCGAACGGTTCTCCGATCAGGTCGAGCCAATGGCGGCACCACTATTGGCATTCGCGCTCATCGTCTGCGGTTATGCATCCACTGTGACCGCAATGGCTAAGACCCCGGCTCCACCCACGACGCAGCTTGAGCACTATCTGCTTGCTCATGACCTCACTCACGGTATCGGCGACTATTGGGCATCATCGATTGTGACCGTTGATACTCGCAGCCAGGTAGTGATCCGACCGGTAGTTGCGAACCTCGCTGGCAAGATCGTTCCCGACGGAAGACAGGCGACGATCGATTGGTATCGAGGCCAACACTTCCAATTTCTCGTTTATGAACGTAAGCCCTACGGACGTGTGGGGCTGAGAACGGTTCGGGCAACCTTTGGAGTGCCAATGAACATCCATGTCATCGGACGGTACTTTGTTGTGACCTACGGGCACCCGCTCTCGTTGATTGGAAGGCCGTACCCTTAGGGGCTGCAGTAGTTAGTGCGCGAACACCTGATCGTCATCTGCGAATGCCTTGCACTCAATGGCATTGCCGGAGGGGTCGAGAAAGAACATCGTCCACTGCTCTCCGATCTCACCCTCAAAGCGAACGTAGGGTTCGATCACAAATTCGGTGGCGAACGACCGCATCCGATCAGCAAGCGTGTGGAAGTCCTCGACGGCAAGGATCACGCCAAAGTGCGGAACCGGGACATCATGTCCATCGACGCTGTTCTTTGCCCGTTCGCCCGGCTTGGCGACGAGGTGGGTGACGAGCTGGTGTCCGTAGAGATTCCAGTCCATCCACTCGTTCGCGGTGCGACCCTGGGTGCAACCGAGAACCTCGCCATAGAAGTGGGCTGCGGCGGAGAGGTCATCGACCCCGACCGCCAGATGAAAGCGTGGGCGGGTAGAACTCTCGTTCATCTGACGCTCCTTACCGAGCCGCTAAGTGGCGCGATCTGTCTGGAAAATACCTTGCTCTGGGGGAGAGACTCGAACTCTCAACCCTGCGATTAACAGTCGCATGCTCTGCCAATTGAGCTACCCCAGAATGGTGTTGAAACGTTAGCAGTGAGGAGGGCCGGCTGTTTTGCGGCCTAGCGGTCAACTGCCTCTTCGATCGAGGTCGGTGACTGTGAGGGATGAGCGGCGCGGAGCCAATCGAGGATCCGTAATGCACTGTCGTGTGCCCGGCTCGCAAGCAGGCTTGATTCAGCAGGATCGCGTAACTGCTCTAGCTCGGATTTCAGCCACCCAGTCTTGATCGAGGCCTGACCAAGCGCATCTTCGTCATCAGCGCCGAGGCGGGCATCAACCTCAAGGCTGTAGAGCTCCCGTGTTGCTGCAGTGCGGACAAGTTCGATCAGTGTCCCGGTCACGTCGATCTCCTCTGCTCCATCGCTCACCGCAAGGCGGCGAAGAAGGTCAGAGGCATCAGGGTCGGCGTGATCGATCGCCGTGATGAGTTCATCGGCTCCACAGAGCGCGAGAAACGCACGGCGCTGAATTGGATCTTGAAAGAGAACCTCATCGATCCACTCGGAGACCTCGGCAGGTCGATGAATTGCAAGCATGAGCCCATCTCGACCAGAGCGTGACTCCGTCAGAGCGTTGGTCGATCGCGATCGGTAGACGGACTCGGCCTCGTAGCCGTCCGGCTCGTTTGGGATCACGCGGTTGCCGGTTTGGCTCTCACTGGACGACCGTGTCACGGAGGGTTCTGGACGATTGAGCGCCGCGATCCTTTCCGCTTCAAGCGCGGCGCGAAGTTTTGCGGGGTCATGATGAGTGCGGTCCGCAACATCGATGATGTATTGGTCGCGCATGAGGTCACTTGGATGTTCGGCGATCGCTCCAATGGCGGCCTCTGCGGCGCGGGTGCGTCCCTCGGGAGTGGTGAGATCAAACTGCGCAAGCGCCCGGTCGACACGGAAGCCCAAGAATGGGCGCGAGGAGGCAATGGCGCTTCTAAGCGCCTCGGGATCGGTACGCGAAAGATCACCGGGATCAGCACCGGGGGGGAGCAAAGCCACGCAAAGCTCAACCTCGTGTCGACGCTCAAACTCATAGAGTCGAGCCGCTGCATTCTGTCCAGCGTTGTCCTGATCAAAACAGAGCACGACCCGCTTTGCGAAACGCGAAAGGAGGCGGAAGTGATTTTCCGTAAGCGAGGTGCCACAGGTGGCAACCGCTCGGGGAAGATCCGCGGTGAAGAAACCGATGACATCGGTGTAGCCCTCGCAGACGATGACCTCATGAGATTTTGCAACCTCAGACTTCGACCAGTTGAGTCCGTAGAGCGTGGAACTCTTTGAGTAGATCGGTGACTCAGGAGAGTTGCGATACTTCGGTCCAGGGTTCTGATTGTTAGTCCGAAGTTCCTCCGGCATGATCCTTCCGCCAAGTGCAATGGTCTTGCCCATCGGGTCGAAAATGGGGAAGATGATCCGCTCACGCATGACGTCCTGCATCTTTCCGCGGGTGTTCTCATAGGCCAACCCTGCCTCTTTGAGAACCTCTCCTGGGACGTTTAGTGCGCGTACCAGTGCGTCGTAGCCGGTTGGTGCGAAGCCGAGTTTGAACTGCCGAACGACCTCGCCGTCATAGCCACGCGAACGCAGGTACCGTCGCGCGCCGCCCGCCTCGGGACGTTCAAGGAGGTATCGATGATAGAACTCAGCAGCATTTTCGAGGGCTGCATAGAGCGCTTGGCGCCGTCCTCTCGTAGCGTCGTTCGCGCCATCAGCGTCGTTTCGGATCGTGATGCCAGCGCGACCGGCGAGCCGTTCAACCGCATCGACAAAATCACAGTGCTCGATGGCTCGGACGAACGAGATTGCGTCGCCTGAGGCCTGGCACCCGAAGCAGTAGTAAAGGCCCTCGGCGGCGTTCACGCTAAACGAGGGACTCTTTTCTGCGTGAAAGGGACACAGGCCAACGAACCGGTTTCCGCTTCGTTTGAGTGAGGTGTACTGGCTGATCAACGCGGAGATATCGGTGGCCTCGCGCACCTTTGCGATGTCTTCGTCTGGTATCCCCATGGCAATGACGGTACAGCCTCTGCGAGCTCGCGATGTCAGCGAACTGCGCCCCTGTGAATCGCTGTCCGATTAGCCCTTCGCCCCGAAGGGCCGAGCGAGATCCACGCTGAGTTCGCCGACGAGGTCGTCGATCGCAACCCGGCGCTGAATCGTCGTGTCTCGGTCACGGACGGTTACCGCTCCATCATCGAGACTGTCGAAGTCGATAGTGACACATAGCGGTGTGCCGATTTCGTCCTGTCGTCGGTAGCGTCGGCCGATCGACTGGGTGTCGTCGTACTCGCACATGAACGTCGATTTCACGAGGCCGAGCACTCGGCGAGCAAGCGGAGTGAGAGTCTCTTTCTTCGAAAGAGGTAGCACTGCGACCTGATACGGAGACAGATGTGGGTGGAGCCGCAGCACCGAGCGGCTCTCGCCTCCCACCTCGTCTTCGTCGTAGGCCGAGATCAAAAATGCCATCATCGCCCTCGTAGCCCCCGCGGCCGGTTCAATGACATAGGGAACGTAGCGCTCGCCGCTGGCCTGGTCGAAGTATTCGAGTCGTTCACCGGAGGCAGCAGCATGTGCCTTGAGGTCGTAGTCCGTGCGGTTCGCGATCCCCTCGAGCTCGCCCCAACCCCAGGGGAAGGCGAACTCAACGTCCGCGGTACCCGCGGAGTAGTGGGAGAGCTCCTCCTGCTCGTGATGGCGAAGGCGGAGTAGGTGTTCATGGATACCAAACCGGCGATACCAATCGAGACGCTCGTTGCACCAATAGGTATGCCAGGTACCAGCGTCGGGAGGCGGAACGAAGAACTCCAACTCCATCTGCTCGAACTCGCGCGTACGGAAGACAAAGTTCCCGGGTGTGATCTCGTTTCGAAAGCTCCGACCCTGTTGCGCGATGCCGAAGGGGGGCTTGAGGCGCATGGACTGCATGACGTTGACAAAGTTGACGAACATCCCCTGCGCAGTCTCGGGCCGAAGATACGCAACATTGGCCTCCTCTTCGACCGGGCCAACGAAGGTCTTGAACATCAAGTTGAAGGGTCGTGCATCGGTGAGATCGGTGGAACCGCAGTTTGGGCAGACGCCATCGATCTGGTCTTGGCGCCACCGTTCCTTGCACTTTCGACAGTCAACGAGAGGGTCGGTGAATGTATCGAGGTGGCCCGAGGCCTCCCAAACCTTTGGATTCGTAAGAATCGCAGCATCGATCGGCACGACATCATCGCGCTCTTGAACCATCGCTTTCCACCAGGCATTTTTCACGTTGCGGAGCATGAGCGCACCGAGGGGTCCGTAGTCATAGGTCGAACGGATTCCGCCATAGATCTCAGCGGAGGGAAAGACAAACCCTCGTCGCTTGCAGAGGTTCACGATCTTGTCGAAGAGCTCCGGGGAGCCCTTTTGGGACGAAAAGTCCCCGTCGGTAGGTTCAGCCATGTCTCTCACGATAGTTGGCCACCTCTGTCGTAGTTACGGTGCCCATTGATCGCTTGATCGCCAACTTCGAGCTCTGGCGAGGTGATCAGTGCGACAACCCGAGACCCGAGTGTGCGCTGCGAAGCCGTCGACCGAGGTGATATTCCATCGCTGCAAGTCCAAGATGTTCGAAAGCGGTCGCCGTTGGGCTCGCTGGCTCTTCGAGGAGTCGTGCAAGGCCACCGGTTCCCAAGATCTGGAGGTAGGAGACCACCTCCGGTGAGACCGCGAGTCCGCGCCGACAGCTCTGGCAAAGGAGGCCACCGATGGCCGAGTCAAAGGCAACGAGCGGTCCCTCGCTCTCGCACGCCGCACATCGGTCAGCGATTGGACCGACGCCTTCGAGTCCAAGAAGCTTGAAGCAAAACGCGCCAAGGATGGTCGGGGAGTAGCGATTGTCCAGTGCTCTCAGTGCACCAAGCAGCATGGCAAAAAGTTCTGGTGACTCACTGCGCTCGAGAGCTACCTGATCGACCATCTCCAACATGGTGAGCGCAGGACTCATGCGATCAAGATCAGAGCGGATTGCACGGAACGATTCGAGCAGCTCCACCTGATTTATCGTGTCGAGTTCGCGTCCTCGCCAGCACATCATGGAGACGTGGCTGAGTGGTTCGACACGTGACCCGATGCGGTTCTTTGGTCGTCGGACGCCCTTCGCGACTGCACGGACCTTGCCATTTTCCTTCGTGAGAAAGGTAACGATGCGGTCGGTCTCCCCGAGGCGGATTGCTCGAAGCGCAATCCCCTCATCGTCAAAGTGCGCCACTGTTAGGCCTGGTGAATCTTGCCGCCGCCGAAGATCAGCAGAACGCCTGCAATGGCGAAGACGATGATGAACAGCGCCGGGCGAAAGCCAAGCGTTGCAAAGAAGATCAGTATGGCTAACATGAGAAACCCGCCGCAGATGCCAAGAAGGCGCCCGATGTGGTCGTAGATCCAGCTCAATCGAGAGGTTGTTACCTGCTGTTGCTCCTCCGTGCTCACTGATCGACGCCGCCAAATCGTCGAACCCTGCTCTGATACTCGCGGATCGCGTCAAAGAGATGCTTCTGGCGAAAATCTGGCCACAGGATGTCGGTGAAGACCAGCTCCGAGTAGGCCAACTCCCAGAGGAGAAAGTTTGAGATGCGGTACTCACCCGAGGTGCGAATAACGAGATCAGGATCGGGCATATCTGGATAGTAAAGGTGCGAGGAGATCGCACGCTCATTGATCTTGTCCGAGGTGATCCCCGAGTCGACCAATGCCTTGACCGCATCGATGATCTCCGCGCGACCGCCGTAGTTAAAGCAGATGGTGAGCGTCATTGTTCGGTTCATTGCGGTGAGGTTCACCGCTTCATCCATCTTCTTCGCGAGTCGTTTGGGAACTCGCCAATCTCGACGTCCCGCAAAACGGATGCGAACTCCCCGGCTGTGGAGGTAATCACGGTTTCGGTCAAGGATCCCAACATTGAAGTTGAGGAGAAATCGCACCTCTTCGACCGGGCGCCGCCAGTTCTCCGTTGAAAAGGCATACACGCTGAAGTATTTGATTCCGAGTTCAAGGGCGCCATCGAGGGTTTCGATGAGTGCCTTCTCTCCAGCGGAGTGGCCCTCTGTCCGTGCGAGTCCCCGTGCCTGTGCCCAACGGCCATTGCCGTCCATTACGCATGCGACGTGCGCTGGGATGCGATCTTGATCGATATCGGGAACAACCACAGATGGAAAGTTACTCGCCCCTAGCCTCACTCAAGAGTCGGGAGAGTGAAGTTCACGAAAGAAAATGGCTCTTTGAAAGGCCCCTTGCCTCGGCGGTTAACATCGTCGCGAGAGATTTTGTTGGTCGTAGACCAGCTACTGAGTATGAGGAGAGCACCGTGGCTGAGACACTGGATATCGCAGCTATCGAGCGGGCAGCCGTCGATTTGGACAAAAAGAGCGCCACGGAGATCATCGAATGGGCCGTCGCCAACTTTGGATCTGATCTCGTGATGGCGGCATCGTTCCAGGATGCCGCGCTGATCGACCTCTGTGTCAAGGTAGACCCAAAGATGTTGACGATCTTTTTGGATACACACTTTCACTTTCCCGAGACGCTCGCCTATCGGGACGCGTTTGCGCGGGACTTCGGCTACCGTCTCATCGTGCGCGCGGTGGCGG
>CAIVND010000148.1 GCA_903907185.1 uncultured Acidimicrobiaceae bacterium | reverse complement strand
CTGCGTGCATGGGCGTGGAGAGGCCGGTTACCGAAAGATCAGCCTCAAAGGACTCAACCTGTCGACCAAAGGCATTCCTCCTCACGGTGATGTCAATTGCGCCGAGCGGACGTTGATCAGCTCGACCGTCAAGCACGACAGACGAGAGCAAGATCATCCCCGCACAGGTGCCAAAGGCAGGCATCCCGCTGCGAAGGCGATCCCGTAGTGGTCCATCAAGGCCTGAGGAGACGAGCAGCATGCCAAGGGTGGTCGATTCACCCCCGGGAAAGATCAGGGCGTCGACGCTCGCCAGCTCATCTGGAGTTCTAACGCTTTGGGTTTCAACGCCCAAGATCGCGAGCGTCGCGAGATGCTCGCGAACATCGCCTTGAAGCCCAAGGACACCGATCGTCGTCGATGATTTCATCTGCATCGAAGCGAAGATTGACGTGGAAAAAGAGGGGGTACCGGTCTACCAACCACGCTCAGCGAGGCGGGTTTCAAGCGTAGCGATCTCAAAGCCGCGCATCGCCTCTCCAAGTCCACGTGAAACTTTCACAAGCACCGCGGGATCATCAAAGTGTGCCGTCGCCTCCACAATGGCTCCCGCCATTCGGACCGGATCTTGGCTCTTAAAGATCCCCGAGCCCACAAAGACCGCTTCAGCTCCGAGCTGCATTACCAGCGAGGCATCCGAGGGAGTCGACAGACCACCAGCACAGAACAGCGGAACGGGAAGCTTGCCCGTCTCGTGGATCTCATTAACGAGTTCGATCGATGCTTGGAGGTTCTTGGCCCATCCGTAGAGCTCAGCACCGTCGGCAACTTTGATACGCGCAACATCGCCGAGGATGGAACGCAGGTGCCGGACGGCTTCAACGACATTGCCCGTTCCGGCCTCTCCTTTAGACCTAATCATGCAGGCACCCTCAGAGATTCGACGAAGGGCCTCACCGAGGTTGGTCGCACCACAGACAAACGGAACCTCAAAGTTCCATTTGTCGATGTGGTAGGCCTCATCGGCTGGTGTCAGCACCTCACTCTCGTCGACATAGTCAACGTTAAGCGACTGAAGAACCTGCGCCTCAGCAAAGTGACCAATCCGAGCCTTTGCCATCACCGGGATCGTGACGGCCTCTTGAATTCCGATAATTAACTCCGGATCGCTCATCCGAGCCACGCCACCATCACGCCGGATATCGGAGGGGACGCGTTCAAGCGCCATAACGGCAACGGCTCCCGCGTCTTCAGCGATCTTTGCCTGTTCCGCATTCACGACATCCATAATGACGCCGCCTCGCAGCATCTCGGCCAAACCACGCTTTACTCGCACCGTTCCTGTCGTGCGAGAGGTACTGCTGTCAGATGAGGAGGGAGTAGCCATAGCCAACCATCCTACTCCCGAGGAGCTTTGAACAACTTGACCCGGAGTTGCTCCTGTCCCTAGAGAAGCGCAAGAACCGCATCTGCGGAGCTGATCTCAAGGCCAGGCCCCTGTTCAATGCCGATGTAGGAGACGACGCCATCGTCGATCACCATCGCATAGCGCTGCGAACGGATCCCGAGGCCGAATCCAGTCCCATCGAGCTCGAGTCCAACTGCCTTGGCGAAACTCCCGTTGCCGTCAGAGAGCATGACCACCGAACTCCCCACGTTTTGTGAGGTTCCCCATGCGTCCATGACAAAAGCGTCATTCACGCTGATACAGGCGATCGTGTCGACTCCCTTTTTGGCAAAGTCATCTGCCCGGATAACGAAACCGGGGAGGTGGTAGTCAGAACAGGTTGGGGTGAAGGCGCCGGGAACGGCGAAGAGGACTGTCTTGCCATGGCCGAGGATCTCCCGAGAGCTCACACTCTTTGGACCTTCAGGAGTCATCAAACCCAGTTCAACCTCGGGGATCTGCTCGCCCTTGCTTATCGACATCGTGCTCTCCTTGAAATTATCTGTGACTTCGTGCCGCAGGTCGCCCCTCCCCCAGGACTCACCTAGCTTAGGAGTGATGCCCGATAATCAACCAGTTCGCAGGCCACAGGTACTTCTCGCACCCGATAAGTTTCGCTCGACCGCTACGGCGGCAGAGCTTCGCGAGACGATGGCCTCCGCGGCACGAAAGGCACGATGGTCAAGTCATGCGCTCCCGCTCACCGACGGAGGCGAGGGCCTTCTTGCTGCCTACGGCGGTGAAGAGATGGTCGATGAGGTAACCGGACCGCTTGGTACGCGCGTCCAGGCAAAATGGCGGATCGTTACCGATTCCCTAGGCGTAAGGACCGCCGTCATCGAGATGGCCGAGGCCTCAGGGATGGCGCTCATTGGGAATGTACAACGCAATGATCCCATCGCCGCGACGACATTCGGTACTGGTGAACTCATTGTGCGTGCCATTGAAGCAGGCGCCTCCAAAATCGTTGTCGGCTGTGGAGGATCCGCAACCACCGACGGAGGTCAAGGTGCCATCGAAGCGATCGGTGCACTTCTGCCGAATCCTGAGATCAGCCTCGTGGTCGCCTGCGATGTGAAGACGACCTTTGTCGACGCCGCGAAGATCTTTGGCCCACAAAAGGGAGCGACGCCCGAACAGGTGGTGGAGTTGACCGAGAGATTGAGGTCCATGGCCTCTGAATATCAAGCGAAAAACGGCACCGACATCGCCCAACTTCCATGGTCCGGTGCGGCGGGTGGACTCTCGGGAGGGCTTCATCTCCTTGGGGGACAACTGATCTCTGGATTTTCTCTTGTTGCCGAGGCGCTCCACCTCGATCAACAGATCCTCAAGAGCGATCTGGTTATCACCGGAGAGGGTCGACTTGATGACACTTCACTATCAGGAAAGGTTGTCGGCGAGCTCGTTTCCCGTTGTGCCGAGCGCTGCCCGATCGCGGTCATTGTCGGAGATTCATCGATTGAGCTCGAAGGAGCAACCGTTATCTCGCTCACGAAGCGCTTTGGACCAGAACGAGCAAAGTCTCAGACGCTCGAGCTCGTTCGGCTCGTGACATCGGAGCTCTTAAGTAACTTCAACTCCCACTAGACGCTGCCGATCGACGACCGCCAAAAGACAATCAGATGCTGCCAAGCTCTCCAAGATCTAATCCTCGAGGTAGTTCGTGCTCAGGCCAGGAAAGTAGGTCAACCGCTCGGAGGCAGGCATAGCGATCGGTCATCCCGCCCACATAGTTCACCGCAGTCAACACCGCCTCTTTCGATCCAGGCTCTGATGTGGCGGATTCGATGAGTTGGGGATGGTCAATAAAGTGCTCCACCAGCGCGCCAAGAAGGCGAGTGACTTTGCCTCCCTGGTCTAGTGAAGCGGCACTGGTATAGATGCGTTCATAGTTAAATGAACGCAGTGCCGCGAGGGCCTCCGCGATCTCTCCGCTCATTGATACGCGCTCGGTCCGTTGCGAGGTCTCGATCACATCACGTACAAAGGAATTGAGCAGTTCATTGCGACTCTTCCCACAGCGCTCGATCACGATCGACGGGAGTTCATGCCAATGCACGATCCCCGCTGAGATTGCATCTTCAAGATCGTGTGCACAGTAGGCCGCACGATCAGCCCATGAGACCACCTCACCCTCCGGCGTACTTGGAGCCGGACGCGACCAGGAGTGATTTCGCACTCCATCGAGAACCTCTTTTGTCAGATTCAATGGAGCGAGCGTCACATCGGCTCCCCAAACCGCGTGATCGTACCCTCCCTCCACAAACGGGGAAAAGGCGTCTTCGCTGGGATGTCCACCGGGTCCGTGTCCACAGTCGTGCGCAATCGCTATCGCCTCAGTGAGAGCGATATTGAGACGAAGCGAACGAGCGATCGCTGTCGCCACCTGGGCGACCTCAAGTGCGTGAGTCAGGCGTGTGCGCTGATGATCGTCGGGAAAGATAAATACCTGCGTCTTCCCAGCAAGGCGTCGAAATGAACTGGAGTGCAGTACACGATCTCGATCGCGCTCGAAACAGGTGCGAAACAGGTCAGCATCTTCAAGGATCAAACGGTGACCTGATCCGACCGCAGGTGTCGCTCCGGGAGCCAATGTTGCGGCCTCAAGCTCCTCTCGCGCCACTCGGTCGAATAGTGATATCGGCCCAATCGACCCGACCGAGTCATGATGAGCGACAACGGCATCGCGAAGTTCAAGGTCGTGACCCCCCATCGTGGAGGCCCATAGCTCTGAACGCGAGTTCGGTGAATTCTCCTCGTTTGATCGCATGTTCATGGAACTCACCCTCTTCGCCTTCACTATCGAAACTTTACGCGGCTGCTGTTACAGCCTCAGGAGACGGACAACTCACTTCGATAGATGCGAGTTGGTGAGGCAGCCGCGATATCTGCAGCGAGTTTCGCGAAGATAAGTCCGATCTCACCCTCTGGTGCCATCGCTACGATCGGCATCCCCTCGTCGGCTCCCTCTCGCAGACGCGTAACGAGGGGCACCTGAGCGAGGAGCGTCACACCAAGCGAGTTCGCCAAAGCCTCGCCTCCACCATGGCCAAAGGGCTCGAACCGTTGACCATCAGGTGTCTCAAACCACGACATGTTCTCGATCACACCACGAACCGGGATCTTCATCTGCTTTGCAAGCGAGCCCATTCGTTGTGCGACACGTTCGGCACTCGATTGCGGGGTCGTCACAACATAGATCTCCGCCCGGGGTAACTGCTGGGCCACACTAAGCGCGATGTCACCTGTTCCCGGAGGCATGTCGATCAATAAGAACTCCGGGGCTCCCCAATGCACATCAACGAGGAACTGTTCGATGGCGCGATGCAACATCGGCCCGCGCCACGCGACCGCTTGATCCTCTTCGACAAAAAATCCAATTGAGATGCAGCGAACGCCGTGCGCAACAGGCGGAATGATTGTCTTGCCGAGCACGACGGGTGGATACCCAACTCCGATCATGCGCGGAATAGAAAACCCATAGATATCGGCGTCCAAGATCCCAACGGTGTGGCCAGCCTGCGCGAGTGCCACCGCAAGGTTGACCGTAATTGAAGACTTACCCACGCCTCCCTTTCCCGATGAGATACAGATCACTCGAGTGAGCGAGGATCGATCAACGAAGGGGTTTGGTCGTTCTGTTGTTGGAGCGTGTCCGCTATGAGCTCCTGCACCCTCAGCGGGCTCCTGCGAAGGAGGGATGATCGCACTGTCACCGACCAGCTTTTCACCAAGCTTTTCGCGTTCGGAATCGGTCAGATCTACCATTTTGAGATCGATCTCTTCGATCGACTCGTCAAAGACATCAAGGATCCGACGCCGCAGTTCACCGGCAGCTGGATAGTCAGGGCCCGGTACGGCAACCGTAACGTGCGCGACCTTGCGTTTGATCTTTAGTCCTCGGAGAGTTCCAAGTTCATCGAACGAATGAAAAAGAACCGGATCGACGACACGCGAAAGTGCCTCAAGATAGGCCTGTTCGCTTCTATTTGTCATCTTGGGTCATCATCTCCGTCTCTACCAGGGTAACGCCACTACCTGCACCTCGGTCATTGGACGCACCGCTACGATAGCGGGTGTGTACTTCATGAGAGTTCTCCTCGAACTAGGTGCGATGACCTCATCGAACGATGCGATCACGCATGGCGCCGCTAAGAACTCATGACCGTCTCTCCTCTCACCAGTAGCTCAGTAGCCCAGCGCGACGCCGAGAACGATGAGACATTCTCTGCAGCAGTCGCAGCGGTCACCTCCGCCTTTGGCGACACGACCAGACGCCAGATCTACCTTGTTGCCCGCGATGGCGAAGGGGTTACCGCAGGTGAGATTGCGAAACAGTTTGGTCTCCACTCAAATGTCGCCCGCCACCATTTAGACAAGTTGGCTGCTGGTGGCTACCTCGAGGTCAGCCTCGACCATCCACTCTCTGGGGCAGGTCGACCATCAAAACGCTACCGGCGGAGCACCCGCGCAACAACGCTTGAGATTCCTCCGCGTCCCGACGAGTTGATGATCAGCCTTTTGGTGCGTGCACTGTCGCTGCTTGATCCGGCAGTTGCTGAGAAGATGGCTCAGGAGGTCGGCGAGGAGTACGGCCGAATGCTCGCCGACCAGATGTCGCCGGGCGATTCGCAACGCTCGAGCCGCACAGCGATGCTCGCCGTTGCCGATGCACTCACGGCACATGGTTTTGCCGCCCACGCCGAGGAACGATCTGCCTCGATGAGCATTATTCGCGATCACTGCCCATTTGGCGAAGTTGTCTCAGAGCATCCGGTCTTGTGTGCAGTCGACCGAGGGATGGTACAGGGCCTGATGGCAGGACTCTGCGGAGACGGGGTGCCCGTTCAGCTTCGCTCACGTGCTCAGGGCGACGAAAGCTGTGAAAGCAGCGCTGCGAGCTAACCACTATTCGGCGAGAGCACGCGCGATTGGCGCTGGTGCGGTGACTCCCGCCTCGTGATAGATCGTATAAACCTGAGGTGCCAACGCCACAAGGAGCTGGGAACTTGGGTGGTCGCGTAAGAGTGCGGCGAACTGGACGAGGGCAGATTTGAACTGACCTTTATCGTCAGCCAGCGCAATTCCATAGAGTCCCCGCGCGTCGGGGTAACCCGGAGCAAGTCGAACCGCTCGGGCGATCTGACGGTCCCCTTCAACGACAAGATGCTGATCTTTTGCCCGCTTTCCGGAGACTCTGATCAGCCAGCCACGGTAGGTAAGCGCCTGATGCTGGTTGGGGACTTTCGTAAGGATGTCTCCGTACAACGAGATCGCTTGGGAGATCTGTCCCGCGCCGGCGAGATTGGTCGCTTGGGTGAGCTGCTGCTGCACGACGAGCGCCTCTGAGAGCGAGATGGAGCCTGTTTCACTTTGACCGGGAAGACGCACGCCCGCAAAGTGAAGACCGAGAAACGTTGCGCCTGCAATCATCCAAAGCACGAGGAGCGAGAGGAGCAGACGACGCGCTCGTACCCGCCCGAGTTGGCGGCGAATCCGCTTACTTTGCGAAGGATACCGAGTTTGTTCACTCACCGAGTGCGCGCCTTCGAGAAGTTCTTCGAAAGAGAGTTCGAGCCGCTCAACCTCCCGAACAAGCTTCGCGGCGCGACCAACATAGGTATCTCGCAGACGGTGATAGTCATCTGCCTTTAGATCTCCCGCGGCGAACTCCTGATCAAGATCCTCAAGCGATCGAAAAAGCTCATCTCGATCTTCCCGCGCGTGTTGAAGACGACTCTGCATTGCTTGGGAACTCATCGCTGAGCCTCACGGTGACGGATCCGTTCACCCAAGAGCCGGTCGACCATCTCCTTATCAGCAGCCTCGGCCGCGGGTGAACTGGCACGCCGCCGAAAGAGAACGATCACGAGAACGGCAACTGCAGTCGCGATAATCATGGCCGGT
>CAIVND010000147.1 GCA_903907185.1 uncultured Acidimicrobiaceae bacterium | reverse complement strand
TGATCAAACCAGCAACGTTCCCAGCACCATCAGCGACGAACTTTTGCGTTGAGACTGAAAACAGGCGATCGCCACCCTCTTCATGGGCTGCAGATGTTCGAAGAATCAGGGGCCAAGTCGGCCACGGGTTCGTCGATGGACGTACATTCGGCGGCTCTGGCAAGATCTCGAGCTGCTGCACCGATGCTGCGCCCTGTCGGTGAACGGTACCCAAACAGTCAGCCCCAGTGTCTCCCCCACCGATGATGATGACGTGTTTGCCCGCCGCCGATATCGATGTTTGTTCCTGGCTGCCCTCGCAGACCAAGTTCGATTCTTTGAGGTAATCCATCGCGAAATGGATTCCCTGAAGGTCTCGACCTGGAACAACAAGATCACGCGGACGAGTTGATCCAATAGCAAGAGCGACGGCATCAAAGCTCTGCAGGAGTTCATCGGTCGAAATGATCTTTGCGCCTGGAGCCGTCGCTCTATCACTCTCTGCAACTCCAACGGTCACGCCAGTCTGGAACTGGGTTCCCTCGGCCTCCATCTGTACGAGTCGTCGGTCGATAATCGACTTTTCAAGTTTGAACTCCGGCACACCAAACCGCATCAGACCACCAATCAGCTCACCCCGCTCAAAGACAACCACCTCGTGGCCAGCACGGGTGAGCTGCTGAGCTGTAGCAAGACCTGCCGGCCCCGAACCAACGACAGCGACCCTTTTACCAGTAGCAGGACTGACCGGCTGTGGTGAAAGACCCTGATCGGCACTCCACTCTGCGATTTCATACTCAACCTGTTTGATGAGAACCGGATCGTCGTTGATCCCAACGACACACGATCCCTCACACGGTGCAGGACACAGTCTCCCGGTGAACTCAGGAAAGTTGTTGGTGGCATGCAGACGATCGCTCGCCACTCGCATATTTCCTCTCCAGACGAGATCGTTCCACTCAGGGATGAGATTGCCAAGTGGACAACCCTCGTGGCAGAACGGAATACCGCAGTCCATACACCGCGAGGCTTGGCGTTGGAGTTCGTCGACGGGGAAGGGGTTATAAACCTCATGCCAGTCATAGATTCGCTCATTGATTGGCCGCCGAGTCGGCGAGACCCGCTTTACCTTAATGAAACCACGTGGATCAGCCATTCGAAGCCGCCATAATCGCCTCGTTGACATCAGATCCAGCCTCAATTGCCACCCGAGTCGCTTCAAGAACTCGTCGATAATCGGTCGGCATTACCTTCGCGAACTTCTCAATCTCCTCGTCCCCGAACTCCAAGATTCGCGCAGCCAGAAGGGAACCGGTGAGATCTCGGTGTCGTGCAATGGTCTCAACAAGAAAGTCTCGATCCGCATCTTCAAGCGCCTCAATTGCAACTGTCTCTTTGTTGAGACGCTTCTCGAGGCGCACACCTGGATCGTAGACATAGGCCACTCCTCCAGACATTCCTGCAGCAAAATTCCGACCAACCTGACCGAGGATGATGACCCGGCCCCCAGTCATGTACTCACAGCCGTGATCGCCAATACCCTCAACGACAGCGGTCGCTCCAGAGTTACGAACACAGAATCGCTCACCAACTTGGCCGGAGATAAAGAGTTCCCCACCGGTCGCTCCATAAGCAATCACGTTGCCAGCGATGATGTTCTCCTCTGGTGCAAATCGTGCGTCCGGGGTTGGTCGCACAATGACTCGGCCACCTGAGAGCCCTTTGCCGAGATAGTCATTTGTGTCACCAACAAGGGTGATCTCGATGCCGCGAGGAAGAAACGCTCCGAAGCTCTGTCCACCAGAGCCCGTGAGATTGATCGCAATCGTGCGATCGGGCAGCCCATCGATCCCGAAGCGACGGGTCACCTCGGCGCCAAGCATGGTTCCAACGGTTCGGTGAATATTCCGTACCTCTAGATCAATCTCAACGGGAAGCGCATCATCGAGAGCTGGCTGAGCAAGCTTGATCAACGTGTTGTCCAATGCGTGTTGCAGCCCGTGATCTTGTTCGTGGATGTGATGCAGCTCGGTAGTCCCTACCGCTGCCTGCACTTGGGCAAGGATCGGTGAGAGATCGAGACCCTTTGCCTTCCAATTCGAGATCGCTACCTCGGCATCGAGGAACTCCACATGACCCACTGCATCCTCAAGGGTTGCAAACCCAAGCAACGCAAGATACTCACGAACCTCTTCGGCGATAAAGGTAAAGAAGTTTTCAACGAACTCTGGTTTGCCCGAATACCGTGCACGGAGCTCTGGATTTTGTGTTGCAATGCCAACAGGACAGGTATCGAGATGACAGACGCGCATCATGACACAGCCAGAGACAACCAATGGCGCCGTGGCGAAACCGAACTCCTCTGCTCCAAGAAGCGCAGCGATCACCACGTCTCTTCCGGTTTTGAGTTGTCCATCTACCTGGACAACGATGCGATCACGCAGACCGTTGAGCATCAAGGTCTGCTGCGTCTCGGCGAGCCCTAACTCCCAAGGAGCGCCAGCGTGTTTTAGCGAGGTAAGCGGGGCTGCTCCAGTCCCACCATCTTCCCCAGAGATGAGAACGACGTCAGCGTGCGCCTTCGCAACGCCCGCTGCAACTGTTCCAACGCCTACCTCAGCAACCAACTTCACGTGAATCCGTGCGTTGTTGTTCGCATTCTTTAGATCGTGGATAAGTTGCGCAAGATCTTCGATCGAATAGATGTCATGGTGTGGAGGTGGCGAAATGAGACCGACGCCCGGTGTCGAGTACCGAGTCTTCGCGATCCAGGGGTAGACCTTTTGACCAGAGAGCTGGCCTCCCTCACCAGGTTTTGCCCCCTGGGCCATCTTGATCTGGATGTCATCGGAGTTCACGAGATAGTTGCTTGTCACGCCAAATCTTCCCGAGGCGACCTGTTTCACCGAACTGCGACGCGAGTCGCCATTTGGATCGGGAACAAACCGGTCAGGGTCTTCCCCACCCTCGCCGGTGTTCGAGCGGCCACCAATCCTGTTCATCGCGACAGCAAGGGTCTCATGTGCCTCCGCGGAGATCGACCCGTACGACATTGCACCGGTGGCAAAGCGTTTGATGATCGATTCGACGGGTTCGACCTGATCAAGTGGAATCGGACCTTGACCGGCGACGTGTGACTTGAATTTCAAAAGGCCGCGAAGCGTCGCGAGTCGCTCCGACTGATCATCGACCAGCTTGGTGTACTCCTTGAAGATCTCATAGCGACCAGAACGAGTTGCATGCTGAAGTTTGAATACCGTCTTTGGGTTAAAGAGGTGATATTCACCCTCTCTGCGCCACTGGTAGTCGCCTCCAGTCTCAATCTCACGGTGATCAAGCTCGGCAGAGCGATCAGAAAAGGCCTGATGGTGTCGACGCTCAACTTCAGCGGCCAAGATGTCAAGATCGGCACCGCCGAGCTTGCTTGGCGTTCCAGTGAAATATCGATCAACCAGTTTGCGATCGAGTCCAATGGCCTCAAATACCTGTGCACCCGTATAGGAGGCAATGGTAGAGATACCCATCTTGGACATTGTCTTCAAGATGCCTTTTCCGGCGGCTTTGATGTAGTTGTAGCTCGCAGAGTCTGGCGAGATCTCACCCAAATCACCTGCGATCGCCATCTCGCGCAGAGAGTCGATTGCGAGGTAGGGATTGACCGCCGCAGCCCCGTATCCAATGAGAAGAGCCATGTGATGAACCTCACGTGCCTCCCCTGTCTCAACGATGAGACCGGTATTGCAGCGCAACTTTGAGCGGACAAGATGATGATGAACCGCCGAGGTAATGAGAAGTGACGGGATCGGTGCGTACTCTTGGGTTACGTGGCGATCGGAGAGCACGACGATGTTTGCGCCCGCCTGCACTGCAGCAACCACCTCAGCACAGATGCGCTCAACTGCCTCTTTAAGGGCCGATCCCCCGCCTGCGACGAGGTACAGCCCATCGGTAGCAAAGGTCTTAAATCCCGGGGTCTCACCGTGCTCATTGATGTAGAGCAGTTTGGCGAGGTCGTCATTTGAGATGATGGGAAATCCAAGTGATACCTGTCGACAGGAGGCAGATTCAGGCGCGAGTGGATTCTTTTCAGGTCCGAGCGTGGCTGATAAAGAAGTGACAAGCTCCTCTCGAATTGCGTCGAGAGGCGGATTGGTCACCTGCGCAAAGAGCTGGCTGAAATAGTCAAAGACCAATCGTGGTCGTTCTGAGAGCACTGCGATCGGCGTATCCGAGCCCATCGAACCAATCGGCTCGGCACCATTCTTCGCCATGGGCGCAATGATGACGCGCAGATCCTCGGTCGTGTAGCCAAAGAGCCGCTGCTGGTGCACGATCGATCCGTGCTGTGGAACAAAGGCAACCTTTTCTGGAAGGTCTTTGATATCGACCAGATTGTCGTCAAGCCACTCCTGATAGGGATACTCCGCTGCAAGTTCAGACTTGATCTCGGTATCGTCGATAATTCGACCATCGGCGGTGTCGATGAGGAACATCCGCCCCGGCTGGAGGCGACCTTTTTTCACTATCCGATCAGATTCGATCGGAAGCACGCCAACCTCAGATGCCAGGACAACCAAGCCATCGTCGGTCACCCAATACCGAGCTGGACGGAGTCCATTTCGGTCCAACACCGCACCGATCAATGTTCCGTCGGTGAAACAGACCGCTGCGGGCCCATCCCATGGCTCCATCAGGCTTGAGTGATAGCGATAGAACGCTTTTCGCTGCGCGTCCATCTCAGCGTGGTTCTCCCAAGCCTCGGGGATCATCATCAAAACAGCATGAGGAAGCGAGCGCCCTCCGAGGTGAAGTAGCTCTAAGACCTCGTCAAAGGAAGCAGAATCACTTCCCCCAGGCGTGACGATTGGAAAGAGACGTTCGATATCGCCGGGAAAGAGATCACCCTCAAGTAGAGCCTCGCGGGCCCGCATCCAGTTTCGATTTCCTGCCACCGTATTGATCTCGCCGTTATGTGCCACAAGACGATACGGATGAGCGAGCGACCACGAGGGAAAGGTGTTCGTTGAGAAGCGCGAGTGAACAAGTGCAAGGGAGCTCTTCATCCGAATATCAGACAGATCGACGAAAAACTCTCGCAGTTGATCGGTCGAAAGCATTCCCTTGTAGACGAAGGTCCGGGTTGATAGCGAGGGAAAGTACACGCCATCGACAGCATGTTCGATCCGCTTGCGGACGATATAGGCCAAACGTTCGAGTACGACCCCGGAGGCACCTTTGTATCGACCATTTGGATCTGCATGAAAGAAGAGCTGCTGAAAATGAGGGGCAACATCTTGAGCACTTTGACCGGCAACGCTGAGGACGACAGGTGTATCACGCCACCCAAGGATCGAGCAGGCCTCCTCGGTCAAGATCTCCTCGATCTGGGTAAGCACGACGGCTCGCTCATCCTCATCTGAGGGAAGAAAAACTTGACCACTCACATAGCTTCCGACTGGAGGAAGATCAAAGGAGACGACCTCAGAAAAAAACTCGTGAGGCATCTGGATGAGAATTCCGGCGCCATCTCCAGAGCGCGGGTCTGCACCGAAGGCTCCACGGTGCGCCAGATTCTCCAGCGCTGTAAGTCCGTAGTCAATGATTGAGTGACTCGGACCACGATCCATGTCCGCAACAAAGGCAACGCCACAGGCGTCGTGTTCATAGCGTGGGTCGTAAAGACCAGTCGAATTTTCGGTGTTACTCATAGCGTCCCTTGTCACAATGAGGAGGTCATCCTCATCCCACATCGATATCTACCAGGGGCGCCATTGACCCAGAGCGGCTAACTCTAGCAAAAGTTCTGATTCAGAGCGTCAGACTAGACGTAGAGGAGCCAGCGAGAGGCAGCACTACGATCATCAACGTGCCAGAGGGGAACGTTGTTGTAGTCGGAGCCGGTGTTGTCGGTCTAACAACGGCCTTTACCCTTGCAAGCGAAGGCTTTGATGTCTCAGTGATCGATCCCTTCCCTGGCCGAGGCGCGAGCTTTGTAGCAGCGGGCATGATCGCCCCGCTCACCGAAGCGGTTCATGGCGAAGAATCGCTCACCGAACTCTGTGCGCAAGGCGCAGCTCTTTGGCCGTCTTTTGCAAAACGGCTCAGCGAATACTCAGAGCTCGATTGTGGACTCGAACAGACGGGCACCCTCGTCGTCGCCGCAGACAACAACGACCGTGAGATTCTTCGCTCACGGATCCCCACGCCTGCTCTTGGAACTCTTGGTGCAACATGGGCCACTGCGGCTGAAGTTCGCGCACTTGAACCATTACTCGCGAGTTCAGTGCGTGGCGGATTTCTTGCTACAAGCGACTTCCAGGTGGACAATCGACGTCTGCTTGCCTCACTGATGAGGGCTCTGTCGAACCTCCAAGTGAGTGTGGTGCAATCGAAAGTTCTCTCAATATTGAGCGATAATAACCAGGTCAAAGGGGTTGTCACAGAGGATGGCGTTCACCACGCATCACATGTGGTGCTTTGTCCGGGATATGACGTTGCTCGCATCGAAGGATTACCAACGGCCGATCGACCCGTGATTCGACCGGTGAAAGGCCAGATCTTAAGGCTCTTTCAACACGATCCGCTACTACGACTTCGACGCACCGTTCGGGCAATGATCGCTGGATCTTCGATCTACCTGGTTCCTCGTGAATCGGGCCAGTTCGTCATTGGCGCAACAGTAGAAGAACAGGGCACCTCCCGGGTGCCTACCGGAGGCGCAATCCTTGCGCTTCTTCGTGATGCTTGCCTCACCGTCCCCAGCGTCGCAGAGGCTGAACTTCTCGAAACCGGCACTGGCCTACGGCCTGCAACCATCGACAACGCACCAATTATCGGTCCCTCCCTCCTTGGCGGATTGATCTATGCGGTTGGTCACTACAGACATGGTGTGCTCCTCGGACCGATCACCGCCCAATCGATTGCGGAGATCGTTCGGACTGGAGAGGTGCCAGTCTCGATAGCGCCGTTTCAACCGGGAAGATTTCAACGTAATGGATGACGGTGCCACCATTGAGGTGCTTCTCAATGGTGAGCGACTGTGCATCGCAAGGGGCGCAACCATTTCCAGCCTGCTTGGATCACTTGAGATCGTCAAAGATGGATGTGCTGTCGCAATCGGATTTGAGGTCGTCCCGCGATCGGAGTGGACGCTTCGAAAGCTCCAAGCCGGTGATGAGATCGAGATCGTTACGGCTACTGCCGGAGGATAGTCACGTCCCTCACCGCCAATGCTCTTAACCGATAACGTATGGACGATGCCAGGCTATTCATCAGGGTCGGACCGATTTGAGATCGCGGGGAGATCACTGAGCTCGCGGCTCTTTCTCGGGACGGGAGGGATCTCGAACTTTGAGACTCTCGCGGAGGTGATCGAACGCGCACGTCCAAGCTTCGTGACGGTAGCAATGCGTCGGGTGGACACTGTCGCAACAGGTTCGATTCTCGATGTCATCCGTCAGCACGAAGTCGCGATCCTCCCGAACACCGCTGGATGTTTTACAGCCACGGAGGCAATCCTGACCGCAAAACTCGCTCGAGAGGCCCTCAACACTGAGTGGGTAAAGCTGGAGGTCATTGCCGACGAGAGCACTCTTCTTCCCGATCCCTTCGAACTTCTCATTGCTGCTGAACAGCTGGTTGACGCAGGCTTTAAGGTTTTGGCATACACAAATGATGATCCAGTCCTTGCGCAGCGCCTCGAGAGCGTGGGCTGCTCTGCCATCATGCCGCTCGGCGCCCCCATTGGCACCGGTCTCGGTATCTTGAACGCCTTCAATATTGAACTCATCGTCGCGAACTCCAACGTGCCGGTGATCTTAGATGCTGGAATTGGCACTCCCTCTGATGCTGCAATTGCGATGGAGCTTGGCTGTGCAGGCGTTCTCGTTGCAACAGCGGTGACCCGGGCTCAAGACCCCGCCAGCATGGCGGAGGCATTCTCTCACGCTGTTCGGGCCGGTCGCCTTGGTCGTCTTTCGGGTCGAATACCAAAACTTGGTAGTGCACAGGCGTCAACTACCTCAAAGGGTCGCCTGGGTGTCCCACCTGCTACACCGCTGCCCGATGCCTAATTCACCAAGACCAGACCCCTCAACACCTCCTGTTGCACTCACGATTGCCGGTTCAGATTCTGGAGGAGGAGCGGGGATTCAGGCGGATCTGCTCACGTTTAGCGCGCATGGAGTCTTTGGAACATCAGCGATCTCTGCGGTTACTGCTCAAAATACCCAGGGAGTCCAAAAGATCTCTGTTCTTAGCGAAGAGATGGTCGCCGCACAGATCAATTCGGTACTTGCTGATTTCTCCGTCGTCGCCGTAAAGACCGGAATGCTCGCGACCACGGGCATCATTGAACTCATCACGGACCTTGCGAAGGAAGGTCAACTCCCGATGCTCGTCGTCGACCCTGTCATGGTCGCCACAACTGGAGCTCGCCTTGTCGACGAACAGGCGAGATCTGCATACCTGCGCCTCCTCCCCTACGTTGAAGTTCTCACACCCAATCTCTTTGAGGCAGAGTTTCTCCTCGAGC
>CAIVND010000146.1 GCA_903907185.1 uncultured Acidimicrobiaceae bacterium | reverse complement strand
GAAGTTTGACTGGCGCAAAGGTTTCAAATTCTCTACCTATGCAACCTGGTGGATCCGTCAGGCCATCACTCGAGGCATAGCAAACACTGGCCGTACGATCCGTCTTCCTGTGCACGCAGGTGACACCCTGGCTCGGGTGCAAAAAGCACAGTCGGCTCTCGAACTCAAGCTCGGACGTCCGGCGACGCTCGCAGAACTTAGTGCCGAGGTGGAACTCGATGAGGACAAGGTCATCGAGGCGCTTCGTTTTCGTGCCGAACCGCTTTCACTCTCTGAGCCACTGCGTGAAGACGGCGATGCGGAGCTTGGTGATGTGGTTGAGGATCGATCTGCTGAGTCACCCTTTGAGATGGCTGCAACGGCAATGCTCCCTCAAGAGATCGACCGACTTCTTGCTCCACTCGATGAGCGCGAGCGCGACATCCTTCGCCTTCGTTTTGGTCTCGATCGCGGCGAGCCTCGCACGCTTGAGGATGTCGGTGAGCATTTCAATCTGACTCGTGAGCGGATCCGCCAGATTGAGGCCCGAGCGATGTCCAAGCTCCGGCACCCCTCCAGTGACACGGGGGCTCGCGATCTCTTGAGCGTCTAACGAACGGCTCTCATACGGGAGTCATTGATACAGGCGTCGCCCTCGGGCGTCGCCTGTTTTCTTTTTCTGATGGTTAGGCCAGCGCAAGCCCCAGACCGACGGCTGCCGCTGTGCAGCTCAAAGTGATCCCTCCGACCGTAACGAAGATCGCCGACGAACGATGGCCGAGTCGGTAGAGGCGTGCAGACTCAAATGCAGCACTCGATGCTGTCGTAAGACCTCCACAAAATCCCGTGCCGATGATCGGAGCACTGAGATGGGCTAGGTGGTGGTGTGCGATGAGGCCGGTGACAAGTCCAAAGACAAACGACCCGAGAATGTTGACGGTGAGCGTCCCTCCAGCAACCATCGCCGCGAATCTCTTTGTGATCCCAAAGTCGATGAGATAGCGGACAACACAGCCACTCGCACCGGCTGCTGCCACCGCCATAGCGAGCGAGAATCCTGTCATCGCCTGACTCCACCCTCAGAGTTGGCGGTGTGGTGGAGGCGGTGAGCGACCAAGATTCCCGCAGTGGCTGCAAGGGGAGTGATGATCGCTGTGGTGAGTGCGTAGGCGACAGCGGTGAGGAGATGTCCCGCTGAGATGAGCTGATCGGTAACAACTGCGAGCGTTGACATCGTTGTCCAGCCACCGAGAAAACCAATACAGGCAAGAGGTCGCAGAAGACGCGTCGGCGGAAGATTCTCGATGATCGTCGTGAGGATAAGACCGAGGGCGAAGGAACCAGAAAGATTGACCAAGAAGATCGTGAGCGGAAACGAACTCGCACCGTCAGTCCAGTGGCTGCTTACGAGATAACGCGAAAGGGTCCCAAAAAAGCCACCGACGAGAATTGCAAACAAGATATCGATCTCGCCACGGATGGCGCGCGAATCGTTCGTTGTAAAGGGAACTGCAACATCCGGATCGACGGGGAGGTTGGAATCAATTTGGTCAGGTATGTTGCCCTGTTCGCTTGAACGCGATCTATTTCGTCGCACGGTCCTCCGCCTCCGGATCCCAAGGGTAGCGGGAGATAAGTGATGATTGGGATCTTGGCGCGCTCGGAAGCGGAGACCAACAAACTACGATGGAACGATGTTGAAGAAGCTGTTGGCCCTTCTTGCACTTGGATACTGCATCTCCGTTGCCCGGCGGAGAATTACTGGATCGTAGCGGCGTGAGTCGTCTTCGCCTTGGCCTATGACGCAACAAAGAGACGGCGGACGGCGTCCTCGTACTCGTTGCGCACAATGAGTAGGACCTCATCACCTGAACTCAGCCGAGTGTCAGTGCGAGGAGTAACGACATGTCCATCTCGTACGATCGCAACAACGGCAGCCTCACGCGGCAGTGAGATCGTCATCAGCATTGCATTTCGGGCTGGAGAATTTTCGTCGAGTGTCACCTCAATGAGACGTACCTCATCGTTTTTGAAGTTGAGGAGATGTACAACTGTCCCAACGGAGACCGCCTCTTCGACAAGTGCGGAGAGCAAATGGGGCGTAGATACCGCGACATCGACGCCCCAACTTTCGTTGAAAAGCCAGTGATTTTTCGGATGGTTCACCCGTGCGATGACGCGTGGAACAGCGAACTCCTGTTTTGCTAGAAGGGAGATGACGAGGTTGTCTTCGTCATCTCCGGTAGCAGCAATCACGACATCTGCAGTGTCGAGTTTCGCCAGTACTAGCGAGTCCGCCTCGCACGCATCTGCCTGAAGGAACTCGACCCCAGAGTCGGCGTCGAAGTGATCGTCGGGTTTGAGGTTGATGTCCATGATTAGAACCTTGTGGCCATTTTTTGCAAGGTCAGCAGCGAGAAACGATCCAACAGCGCCAGCTCCGGCGATCACAATTCTCATCGATGTGCCTGCTGAGCGGTAAAGGAGTCCTCGACCGCCTCAGCAGCAGCTCGATTGACGGCAAGGTAGAGCGTGTCACCCTCTTGGCCAAGCAGATCGTGGTGACCGATGAAGGACTGGTTCGCGCGTACGACGGCGATAATTCTCGCGTCGGTCTCCTTCTCAATGAGCTCGAGTTTTCGGCCGCACCATCCAGCCGGGATGATGCGTTCGACCAGACTGATCTCACCCGTGGGGTCAGACCACTCCGAGATTGCTTGGTTGGGGAAGAGTTTTCGAGTTACCTGCTCAATGGTCCAAGTCACTGTTGCGACGGTTGGGATGCCGAGTCGTTGATAGATCTCGGCACGTCGCGGATCGTAGATTCGAGCGACGACATTGGTGATCTGGAAGTTCTCACGAGCGATCCGCGCGGTGAGAATATTCGAGTTGTCTCCACTCGTGACGGCGGCAAGGGCATCGGCTGTCTCCGCGCCAGCTTCGATGAGTCGATCGCGATCGAAGCCAAACCCGGCGATCGTCTTTCCACCCCAGGTATCGGGAAGCCGGCGAAACGCTGTGGGATTCTTGTCGAGAACAACCACGTCATGGCCCTGTTCATCGAGGGCAGTTGCGAGTGAGGAGCCGACTCGCCCACAGCCGACAACGACAATCTTCATCTCACTATCGAACACCCTGTCGACACAAAACACAATTCACCCATCGATATCGACCGCTCCGAGCGAGATCTCATCGAGGCCAGTTCGTAGTCGAGAGTGCTTAATTGGTGGAGGGTCTGTCCCCTTGCGGCGCGCCATCGCTACACGCGAGCTTATGATTGAGCCCGGCGACTGGTAAGGGGCGATCAACTTACGATGGTGACACCTGAGACTCCGCGGGAGATTCGCGGACCCCGATCCACCGTGACCAAGGTTGTCCTTGCTGAGTCACTCAAGTATCGCCTGAAGACTCGCTTTCTTGGTCCACCACTGGTTACTGAGAGTCTTGGCGAGCAGCGCTTGGATAAGTTCACCGCGATGGGCGTTCTTGCCCCTGATTGCATCTCGTCCACGGCGTATGGCTCCGAGGAGATGCTCACCATCTTGGTTCCCGCGATCGGTGTCGCTGCCTTTTCGATGCTGCTTCCGATCACCTTTGCCGTCATCATGATTTTGATCTTCGTCACGCTGTCTTATCGCGAGGTCGTGACGGTCTACACACGGGCTGGCGGCTCCTATGTTGTCGCTCGAGAGAACTTTGGGCCGCGCTTCGCCCAGGTCGCTGCAGTCGCTTTGATACTTGATTACATCGTCACTGTGGCAGTTCAGTCTGCAGCGGGGACCGACGCGGTGACCTCCGCGTTTCCGAAGCTCGTTCCCTATACCGTGCCGATCACCATCGGCGTTGTCCTCGTCCTTTTGTGGGGGAACCTGCGCGGCATTAAAGAGGCGGGGCGGACGTTTGCGATTCCCACCTATCTGTTCATCTCTGCGGTCTCTTCGGTGGTGATCTTTGGGCTCGTACGTGCTGCGTTTGGACAGCTCCCCGTCGAGAATGAGCATCACTATCCCGCCGGACATGTTGCACTCGGCGTCTCGGGTCACGGACTGTTGATGGGGGCGAGTCTGTTCATTGTGCTCCGAGCATTCGCAAACGGCGGCTCGTCGTTGACCGGTCTTGAGGCGATATCGAACGGCGTCGCAACCTTCCGCCGTCCCGAAGGGATTAACGCACGTCGCGTGCTGGTGCTCATGTCCCTTACGCTTGGGACCCTCGTTTCCGGCGTCTCCATCCTTGCGTGGCGCATGCACACGATCCCCTTCAAACTGGGGAGTCCAACGGTGCTCAGCCAGGAGGCGAATCTCGTCTTTGGTCACTCGGTTGCTGGTCGGATCGGTTTTTACGCGGTACAGGGTGCGACGATGCTGATCCTCTATACCGGAGCGAACACGAGCTTTAACGGCTTTCCCAACCTCGCAAGCTTTGTCGCCGCCGACGGCTACCTACCGCAGAGCCTTGCCAAGCGCGGTCACCGGCTTGTCTTCTCGAATGGGATATTGATCCTCGCGACGGTTTCGATCGTGCTGCTCCTGGTCTCGGGGGCCAACGTCAGTGCACTCGTCGGTGTCTATGCCATCGGGGTGTTCACGGGGTTCACGATCGCTGGCGCTGGCATGGTGAAACACCACCTCGCCAACCGTGACAGTGGTTGGCGACGAAAGATCGTGATCAACGGTTTTGCCGGAGTCATCTCACTGTTCGTTGTGCTCATCCTTGCGATCACGAAGTTCACGCAGGGCGCCTGGGTCATTCTTTTGGCCTTCCCCCTCCTCGTCGGTCTGCTCTTCAAGGTGAAGGCGACCTATACCACCGAACGCGCCAAGCTTGAGGAGGACGTCCAGGCAACTGCGGAGACTCCGGTGCCACGCCGGCATGTCGTCTTGGTACATGTCGAACGCTTTGATCTCGCGACAGCACGAGCGCTGAACTACGCACGGTCGCTCAGTCCCGACGACGCCCGAGGACTTCACTTTGTGCTCGATACGAAGGAGAGTCGCCGACTTGAGGAGGAGTGGCTCAAGCTTGGGCTCGCCCACTTCCCGCTCGAGATCGTCGAGTGTCAGGACAGAAGGGTGAGTCGGGCGGCAGTTCAGTTCGTCGCCGACTTGGTCAGCGATGGCGAGACGGAGGTGACCCTCCTTCTTCCGGTTCGGGTCTACGGCAATGGGTTCCGCCGGTTTACCCAGGATCGGTCGAGCGATCGAATCGCATCGCTTGTCGGTGAGATTCCCAGTGCAGCAGCGACCATCATTCCCTTTCTGGTCAACAAACGCGTGCGAATGCGGCTTCCTGCCACCCTCTATGGAGCTGCCACCGGTACTCCAGAGATTGACGAGGGCGTGGATCCCGATGGTCCATCCGCGGGCTCCCTCCCCGGTACGACGCCAATTGCAGATGCACGGTGGCGCCAGCGGACCCGCGTATCTGGAAGGGTTCACTCCCTCCGTGTCCAACCGGCAGCAGGCATCCCGAGTCTTGAGGCGACGATCATCGACGACACCGGGCAGTTGCTCTTGATCTTCCAAGGTCGTCGTCTCGTCCCTGGGATTGAGACGGGAGCGATTCTGATCGTCGAGGGAATGGTCGGTGATCGATTCGGGCGCTCAGCAATGATTAACCCGACCTATACAATTCTCGCCTCCCCCTCACAGGAAGAGAGCACGTCGAGTAACTGAGAGGTGATTTGGCCAGCTATTTGTCCAGGTCAGGTGGGGTGCTGTTGTCAGCATGAGATGCGGTCGTTATCCTTCGCCCCTACCTCTCTAGAGCTAGGAATATGGCAAAAGCACTCGTTATCGTCGAATCTCCAGCAAAGGCTAAGACCATCTCTCGCTTCCTTGGCGATGACTACATGGTCGAGGCCTCAGTCGGTCACATCCGTGACCTCCCCAGTAACGCGAAAGAGATCCCCGCCGCGTACAAGGGAGAGGCGTGGGCGCGCCTTGGCGTCGATGTCGACAACGACTTCAAAGCGCTCTATGTCATCTCTGCCTCTCGCCAGGCACAGGTGAAGCGTCTCAAGGATCTCGTGAAGAACGCCTCGGAAGTCTTCCTTGCAACCGATGAAGATCGCGAGGGAGAGTCGATTGCGTGGCATCTCCTCGAGGTGCTCTCGCCTCAAGTTGCGGTCAAACGGATGGTCTTCCACGAGATCACAAAATCAGCGATCGATGCTGCGATTGCAAACCCCAGAGAGCTTGATCGACGCCTCGTGGATGCGCAAGAGACTCGCCGCATTCTTGATCGCCTCTATGGCTATGAGCTCTCCCCGGTGCTGTGGAAAAAGGTCATGCCAGGGCTCTCCGCCGGTCGAGTGCAAAGTGTCGCGACCCGAGTGGTTGTCGAGCGCGAGCGCGAGCGCATGGCATTCCGCTCGGCATCTTGGTGGAGTCTCGGTGCCAACGTAGCGACGGTGGACGGCGAGAGTTTTGTTGCGGAGCTGGCACGCGTCGATGGGAAAGACATCGTTGACGGCAAGGACTTTAACGCTCAAGGGTCACTTGACCACCAAGAGCGCGTCGTACTCCTCGATGAGCGCGGAGCAAACTCCTTAGCCGAGACGCTTGAGGCTGCCGACTTTTCGGTTGGGTCGGTTGAGGATCGCCCCTATCGACGCTCACCCGCGGCTCCGTTCATGACCTCAACGATTCAGCAAGAGGCCTCGCGCAAGCTTCATTTTTCGGCGCAGCGCACCATGCAGACAGCTCAGCGCCTCTATGAGCAGGGCTACATCACCTACATGCGCACGGACTCGACGACGCTCTCCGATACCGCGCTCAACGCAGCTCGCTCGTTGGCGAGTTCACTCTATGGTCCAGCGACGGTACCCGAACGACCGCGCAGCTATGTGCGGAAGGTAAAAAATGCCCAAGAGGCTCATGAGGCCATCCGTCCAGCAGGAGATACTTTTCGAGCTCCAAGTGAGGTCGCTCGTGAGGTGAGTCCTGACGAGGCACGACTCTACGAGCTTGTCTTCCAGCGCACCGTTGCCTCTCAGATGATCGATGCGACCGGAGTGACGGCAAGTGTGCGAGTGGTGACAAAGACAACTGGGGAGAGCTCCGTCTGTGCACTTGGAACCTCCGTTGAGTTTTCTGCATCGGGGACGGTGATCACCTCGCCGGGATTCCTGCTTGTCTACAAGGAGGATCAGGACGAGGAGGAGGAAGAGGGTGAGCAGGCTGACGATGCTCGGCTTCCTGTTCTGCATGCCGATGATCGCCTGACTCTCGTTTCCCTCACCGGCAAAGACCATGCAACCAAGCCTCCGGCGCGCTTTACCGAGGCCTCACTGGTGAAACGTCTTGAGGAACTTGGGGTCGGACGTCCATCTACCTATGCATCGATTATGCAGACGATTCAGGACCGCGGTTACGTCTGGAAGCGGTCGAGTGCACTCGTTCCGACCTACGTCGCCTTCGCGGTCATCGGTCTTCTTGAAGATAACTTCGGCAAGTTGGTCGATTACGGATTTACCGCCTCGATGGAAGACGACCTTGATGAGATCGCTGCGGGAAAGCAAGAGTCGATTCCGTGGCTTGAGCACTTTTACTTTGGCGATACAAAGAGCACGAAACCATCACTAGGGGCTACCGGGACAAGCCCATCAAAGGGCATTAAGGCTATGGTGCTCGACAACCTTGAGAGCATCGATGCCCGTGGAGTCAACACACTCCCCCTCGGTCTCGATGATGAGGATCGCCTCATCACGGTGCGCGTTGGTCGGTTCGGTCCCTACCTTGAACGTGGTGAAGACCGTGCACCGATCCCCGAGACGATGGCGCCGGATGAGTTGACAATTGAACAGGCGGTCGAACTTCTCAGCGCACCATCTGGAGACCGTGAACTTGGCATCGAACCAGAAAGCGGCGAGTTGATCGTCGCGAAGGTTGGCCGCTATGGACCATATATTCAAGTTGGCGAGCCAGTCGGCAAGGAACGACCTCGGACGGCATCACTGTTTAAGTCGATGTCCGTTGAGACCATCACACTTGATGATGCGTTCAAGCTTCTCCAACTTCCTCGCACGGTAGGAGTAGACACCGAAAGTGGAGAGGAGGTCGTTGCGCGAAATGGTCGTTACGGTCCCTATCTGCAAAAGGGAACGGACTCTCGTTCACTTGATAGTGAAGAGCAGCTACTGATCATTACCTATGAGCAGGCACAGGCGATCTTCGCTCAACCGAAGCAGCGCCGGTTTGGTCGCGCTGCGCCAGCACCGGTGAAAGAGGTCGGCATCGATCCAGATGTCAACCTTCCAATAACGCTCCGCCAAGGACGATTTGGCCCCTACGTGACTGACGGTACCTACAATGCCTCGCTCCGACGCGGAGATGACCCCGAGCAGCTGACACTTGAACGGGCTGCCCAGCTTCTTGCCGAAAAGCGTGCTGCGGGACCACCACCCGCAAAGAAGGGCCGAACAAAAGCAGTCGGGAAGAGGTCTCCCGCGAAGAAGACAGCTGCCAAAAAAAGCGCGGCGAAGCGGGTTCCTGCAAAAAAGGTCGGAGCAAAAAAGGCACCAGCAAAAAAGGCACCAGCGAAAAAAGCACCAGCGAAGCGAGTGAACCCCTCGGACTAGGGCTGAGCTCTCCGGGCGATGGACCAAACGCTCTGTCATCGATTCAAAGCGGGAACGACCCGAGGATCACGTTGATCCCCCTAGTGTTTGAGTGATGGCAACGACTGGTCGATTTATCGTCTTTGAGGGCGGCGAAGGAAGCGGTAAATCCACCCAGGCAAAGCTTTTGGCTCAGGCGATCGATGCGGATCTGACTCGAGAGCCGGGCGGCACGAAACTCGCGGAGGAGATTCGCGGACTTCTTCTCCACGCAGATGTGCTCGACCTCTCTCCTCGAGCCGAGCTGTTATTGATGGTTGCGGCTCGTGCGCAGCACGTTGCTGAACGGATCACGCCGACTCTCAGCGCGGGTAGGCATGTGGTCTGTGATCGCTTCTCCGGTTCTACCCTCGCGTATCAAGGGTATGGACGGGGCCTTCCTCTCGAAGATGTGGTTGTTGCCTGCGAGATTGCAACCGAGGGTGTGGTCCCCGACCTCAATATTTTGCTTGATCTTTCACCGGAACTCGCAGCCATTCGAAGGACCGCAGTCCCCGATCGAATCGAGGCGGCGGGCACAGATTTTCATGCCCGAGTGGCGGACGGTTTTCGAGCGATCGCCGCAGCTGATCCAAGTCGGTGGGCGGTTGTCGATGGCAATGGCTCGGTCGATGAGGTCTCGGCGCGAGTACAGAAAGTGGTCACTCGGTATCTCGGAGTCGAATGGTGACCCTCATGAACGGCTCCGAAGTCGCACCAGTTCTTCGTCAGATCGTGGGCCAACCTCGAGCGACAGAGATTCTCTCTGCTTCGGTGGCCAAGGCTGTTCACGCCTACCTCTTCATCGGCCCCGCTGGTTCAGGAAAGCTCCTCGCTGCTCAGTCATTTGCCGCAGCGCTGCTCTGTGAGCTCGGTGGGTGCGGAGACTGCGCGTCCTGCCATGACGCGCAACTTGGTCTCCATCCTGATATCACGGTCTTCGAACGTGAGGGGGCATCGATCACCGTCGACGAAGCGCACGCTATCTCGCTCGTTGCACAGCGGTCACCGAATGTTTCGACCCACCAAGTACTGATCCTCACCGATTTCCATCTCGTTGGCGCTGCGGCACCAGCACTTTTGAAGACTATCGAGGAGCCTCCACCTTCAACGATCTTCATCGTGATTGCGGATGCACTCCCCGCTTCGCTTGTCACGATCTCAAGTCGATGCGTACTCGTTCCCTTTCACTCACTTCGACCAGAACTCATTGCTGAGGTACTGCGTGCTGAGGGAATCGAGGAAGATCTTGCGAGCTCAGTTGCCAACGCGTCACTTGGCGACCTCGACCGTGCGCGTCTGCTCGTTAGTGATCAAGGATTCCGACTCCGCCAGTCCCAGTGGATCGAGGCACCGCAACACCTCGACGGTACGGGAGCGTCTGTTGCAAAGATCGTGACGCAGCTGACGGCAAGTGTCGATGAGATCGTGAATGTTCTCCGCGACCGGCAAAGTAGGGAACTCGAACGAGCAGTGGAGCTCTCAAAGCTCACCGGTGAGCGGAGCCTTCGTGGCCGTAAGGCGATCGAGGATCGCCACAAGCGTGAACAACGCCGGGTTCGTACTGATGAGCTCCGTGCTGGCCTTGCAACTCTCATCTCGGTCTACCTGGCCAAACTTTCTTCACCGCAGCTCCCGACGCGACGGGTCCAAGCTCTCACCGAAGCCTGTCAGGCGATCGATGAGGCGGCAAAGTATCTCAAGCGCAATCCCAATGAGATACTGCTGTTGCAGAAGCTCTTTCTACAGCTCGGTGATCTCGCGAGCTAACGAGCCGTTTCAGTTCCTACGAGGAGGTTTACATGTTGCACGGACGTCTACCCTGGCTTCATCCTGATGAGATGAGTGCGGACCAGCGAAAGCTCGCTGACGCAATCGTTGGGGGACCACGCGGTTCGGTGCACCGGTCGTCTCCTATGACGACTCCCGAAGGACGACTTCATGGGCCATTTAACGCCATGTTGATCGATCCGGTAGTTGGCCAAGCTGTCCAGGAGCTTGGTGCCGCGGTGCGATATGGGGCCAAGCTTGAGGGCCGTGCCCGCGAGATTGCGATCTTAGAGATCGCTCGAATCCGCCAGAGCAACTATGAATTTGTTGCCCACGCATCGGTAGGGAAACAGGTGGGACTCAGCGACGAGGAGATCGAGTCACTTCGCGTTGGATCAGAGTGCACGAGTTTGAGCGAGTCCGAGAGCTTGATCCGAAGCTTGGCAGGGACACTGTCGCTCACTCATGATCTTGATGACGATCTCTACGCAAGAGCCGAAGCTGAACTTGGCATTGTCGTACTTGCTGACGTGGTGATTCTTGTCGGGTTTTATGAGTACACCGCACTGGCTCTTCAGGTCTTTCGTGTTCCCCTACCCGAAGGAGTGGCCTCAATCTTCCCTGCGATTTAGGTGAGGTCGACGTTGTTTTGGTAGGCCATGACAATCGCGTTGTCACCCGATATCTCAAGTGGCGCTGTGTCACTTCGTCTCCACAGAAACATCAGTAGGTCGAAGGCCTTACCTGAGAGTTCGGCATCAGTTGGTGTTGTCGGTGCCTCAACGGCGACACTATCGGGGGTGAGTTGGAGTACCCAGCGATCGTCGCTGTCGGTTGTATTGATTCCGAGGTACCCGTTCAGCCCGTCGGCAGGATGTCCCCGGAGCTTTCTTCGCAGATGAACGGGGAAAAACTCATCGATGCCATCCGCGAGGGACTCAACCGCCGGTGCATGGAGGGGCCGGTGAAGCTCTTCGAGGTCAAAGGTATGGACCATCGATTCATGAACGAGCCGGCGAGACCAAAACGCTACCGGTGCCGGTCCGTTGAATGTCCACAGAGGGGCAGTTGGGTCCGTAGTCATCAAGAGCTCCATCAGCCGCGCCGTACCGTCGACGAGCCAGGCAGCGACGCCCTCATCAACCTTCGGTATCCGATCGTCAGCAACGACCATGCTGACTTGAGAGGTGGACTCAAGGATGTCTGCGGCCCGGTGGTAGATGCCACCAAGATGGCGACCGAGATCGGCAACGCTCCAACTCGGACAACTCGGGATTCGCTCCGTGAGCTGAGCTCGCGAGTAGGCCTTGAGGAACGAGGCCGACTCCTCGGCAAACAGTGACCAGTAGCGTTCAGGACTGAGGGGAAATTCGTGCACCATCTGAGCCTATGTCGTCTCGGACTCGACTTGGTAGAGTTCGCACGACGTGCATGGGAGCAACACTGGTAGCAAGATGGCGACGGTGTAAAGAGACGGTAGAGGAGATGCTGATGGGGGTTCTCGCGGGACACGCGGCGCTGGTAACCGGCGCTGGTCGCGGAATTGGACGTGCGGTAGCAGAACTGCTCGGCGACGAGGGCGTACGGGTTGCCCTTGTGGCGAGATCGCGCGACGAAGTCGACGAGGTTGCCGCTGCGATTAATGGATCCGGTGGCCACGCGATCGCGGTCAGCGCGGATCTCGCCGATCGAGGTGAGATCGTTCGTGTAATGCACGAGGTAGGGGACACTCTCGGGCCCATCGACCTTCTCGTTAATAATGCTGCCATCGTCGGGCCACTTGGGCGATTTTCAGCCATCAACATTGAGGATTGGGACTATGCGAATGCCATCAATCTTCTCGCCCCAGTGCGACTGTCGCGTGCCCTGCTCCCGGGAATGCTCGATGCTGGTTGGGGTCGGATCGTCAATGTCACGACGGGCGCAGTGAACAACCTCAAGCGCGACGACGGGTACAACTCCTATGTCGCGACGAAGGCGGGACTTGAGGGTCACACCATGAATCTTGCGGCGGAGCTCGAAGGCACCGGGGTGACCGCAAATGCATTTCGTCCTGGCATCGTTGACACGCAGATGCAGACTGAGATTCGAAGCCAGGATCCGAACGTTATTGGTGCGGCGTTTCATCGCCGCTTTGTCGAACGTTATGAGGCGGGACAGCTCCTCACACCTGATGTACCCGCCCGGGACTTGGTCGACCTATTGCGTGGTGAACGGAACGGCGAGATTGTGAGCACGAAACCGCCGGAGCCCCCGAAGACCCCGTAAATTTTCAGTCGATCTCGCACGCTGGCTAACTTGGCGTATTTTCCAGGAGAAACTGTCGGACGATCTTGGTAGCTGCTTCGGTGTGTTCAGGGGCGCCTTTCCATGGCTCAATTACAATGGATCCTGCGATCAGTTGCCCGATCTCCCGCCCAATGACGGTGGGATGGACCTCATCGACACCTGGGAGAACGCAGACGGGGAGTGCAATCTCTGCCACCTCGGCCCGGGTGAGGCTAGAGACAAACTCAGGTTGCCACATTGCATCAATAAATCGTGCAGCATCTTCTGCGTTGAGATCTTCGCGTGACTCCGCGAGATTTGCTGCCCAGAGGTGGCTTCGCTCAAGCCATCCGCGTTGATTTTCTGGCACCATGCCCATTGGCTGTTCGAGAACCGCAGCACTCACGCGGTCGGGAGCATCGTGCGCGATCTTGAGACCGTAGGGGCCGCCGATGCAGCAGCCAAAGACGTGGAAGGTGGGACACCGTAGGTGATCCATGACCATAAGTTGGTCGTCAAGGTAGGCGTCCCATGGTCTCGTGGTGGGAAAGGGACCGACCGATCGTCCAGCATTGCGCTGGTCCATTGCGATGAGTCGAAAATCTTCAGCAAGAACGGAGAGAGGGTTAATCGCTGCTCGATCCCATGCACTGATCATTGAGCTGAGCCCCCCAGGAGCGATAAGCAAGATTGGATAACCCGACCCATACTCTTCGTAGTAGATCGTCGTTGTGCCGTCAGACGCGGTTGGCATCTCTATCCCCCTGTTCGATCGAGGCTATGAGGCCTCGGCAGCTCTGATCATCTTTATGAGTTCTGTGCGTGCCCGTGCGACGCGCGACCGGATTGTCCCCACCGCGCACTCGCTGATCGTGGCGGCTTCATCATAAGAGAGGCCGTGAATCTGGGTGAGAACAAATGCCTCGCGTCGGTCATCGCTGAGGCTTCGAAGTAGCTCTTCAATCTCGACCAAGCCGCCGCGGTGTGAGGTGGTCTCAGCCCGCTGGGCATGGCGGGCCCGATCGATGACTGCGAGCCACTGCCCGGCCCGACGATGATCGTCCATGCAGACGTGATGGGCAATGCCGAGCAGCCAAGATCGGGCAGAACCCTCGCCGCGAAAGTGCGGTAGACCAAGGCTCGCGCGAATAAACGTCTCCTGGACGAGGTCATCGGTCTCTGATCTACGTCCAATCACACCACAGAAGCGGCGAACATCAGGCTCGCTGGCCTTGATGAAGGCCTGCACCGCCTCGAATCCCCGATCTTGCGCAGCTAAGGCCAGCTCCGTCAGGTGATCCACGCGGCTCAGACTACTCAAGGTCCCGATGAGGTGCGAGTTCCTGGGTTGGGGTATGAGCGCACCAGGTTTCACGCGGACAAGATCCCTAATAGTTGCCTAATAGTAAATGGGGCCTTTGGCCACGAATTGTGTCCGGCGAATCACTACGATGACACGGGGAATAGACCGACCGCGTCTCGGGGGTTGTGTCACTCGAAGGAGACATACGTGAAAGTCCTAGTTCTTGGCGGGGATGGTTTCTGTGGTTGGCCTACCTCACTTCACCTCTCTCACCTGGGTCATGAGGTTACGATCATCGACAACCTCAGCCGTCGGAATATCGACACCGAGCTTGGGGTCGAGTCCCTCACACCAATCAGTCCAATCGGCGAGCGGATTCGGGCGTGGGACGAGGTCTCTGGCAAAGAGATCAAGTTCATCAACCTCGACATCGCCAAAGAGTATGACCGATTCGTTGATGTGCTCTTAGATTCCCGCCCAGACGCTGTGGTCCATTTTGCGGAGCAACGGGCAGCACCCTATTCCATGCGCTCATCGAAGACGAAGCGCTACACCGTTGATAACAACGTCACGGGAACCCACAACCTCTTGGCTGCGATCGTCCAAAGTGGCATGGATATCGCGATCGTGCACCTCGGCACCATGGGTGTCTACGGCTATGGCTGGTCTGGCTCTGCTCCGATCCCTGAGGGTTACCTCACGGTCAAGGTTCCAACTCCTGACGGGGACATTGAGCGCGAGATCCTGCACCCGGCGAACGCTGGTTCGGTGTACCACATGACGAAGACGCTCGATCAGTTGATGTTCAAGTTCTATGCACATAACGATGGTCTTCGTATTACCGATCTTCACCAAGGAATTGTTTGGGGGACTCAGACTCCACAGACGGTGCGAGATGAACGTCTCATCAACCGGTTTGACTATGACGGGGACTACGGAACGGTGTTGAACCGGTTTCTCATGCAGGCTGCGATTGGTCACCCACTCACGGTGCACGGCACCGGGGGACAGACCCGTGGCTTCATCCATATCCGTGATACCGCTCGCTGCATTGAGATTGCACTCAACAATGCTCCTACCTCGGGGGAAAAGGTCTCAGTGTTTAACCAAGTGACCGAGACCTACCGCGTGCGCGACCTTGCTGAATTAGTTTCGAAGCTCACTGGGGCAGAGATTGTCAACCTGCCTAACCCTCGCCAGGAGGCGGCTGAGAACGATCTCAACGTCAGTCGTGATCGATTCCTTGCCCTTGGGCTTAACCCGACGACTCTCTCCGATGGCCTCCTCGAAGAGGCGCGCGACATTGCGAGCAAGTATGCGGACCGTGCAGATCGGACAAAGATCGTCTCGCGGTCGGTCTGGCGTCAAGGCATGGAGGCCGCGGACGACCTTATGCCATGAAACTCTCGCTCGAAACGAGCGTTAGTTCCTGGCTGGTTTGTCGTTCTCAGTCGACAGGCCACATGCTGGTGTCACAACTCACTGTGTCCACAACTCGCTGAAGAACTCTCGGTTACTGTTCGATCTCTTCAGTGGCTGCACTCAGCGCGATGATGTGTACATCGATCTTTGAAGACGCTGCCATCTTCTGCACACGCCGAACCACCGCACCAGATCCGAAGAGCTGTTGCCACCTCGTGGTCTGTGTTGACCCAAGTACGATCTGCGTGATCTGCTCCCGACGGGCAAAGTCCATGATCGCGCTCGCTGCATCGTCTGCCTGAATGACGTGCCAATCGGCACCAAATTCCTTAGCAAGTTCTCGAAGTCGTTTGCAGAACTTTGTTGAGCTCGCGACGGCATCTCCACTCGTCACATGGAATACATCGAGTGGCGCTTTGATCCTTGAAGCGATTCGAGCGGCACGATGCACCATGAGATCGGTCCCCGGTTCATCGTTGACGACTACCATGATCCGCTCTGCGGTCTCCCAGACAGCTGAGTGCTGATGTTTGCGGAGGTGTTGCAGAATCTCCTCATCGGTCTCATCAGCGAGAAAGCGAAGCGATAGTTCACGGAGGGCGGTGAGGTTCTCGGATCGGAAGAACTGTGTCAGCGCCTGGTTGACCTTCTCCTGCGGGTAGATATTGCCATGAAGCATCCTTCGGCGGAGCTGTTCTGGTGACGAGTCGACCAGCTCAATCTGATCGGCCTTGCGAAGAAACCAGTCTGGGACTCGTTCGCGAACTTTGACACCGGTGATCTGTTCAACGACATTGGCGGTGCTCTCGAGATGCTGGATGTTGACGGTAGAGATGACGTCGATCCCAGCTTCAAGGATCTCAAGGATGTCCTGCCACCGTTTCTCGTTCTGTCCAGATCCTGGAGCATTGGTGTGGGCCAGTTCGTCGATCAGTGCAAGCTTTGGCCGCCGGGCAAGGATGGCGTCGACATCCATCTCCTCAAACTCCGCATCGCGGTAGTGGACAACCTTGCGTGGAACGATCTCGAGTGCACCGATGCGTTCTTCAGTGTGACGCCGACCATGTGATTCGACAAATCCAATGACAACGTCAGTTCCCCGATCGAGACGTCGATGTCCCTCGTCGAGCATGGCGAGCGTCTTACCAACTCCTGGTGCGGCGCCGAGACGTCGGGCGAGGCGGTCCTTCATGGACCTGGCGTGTCTCTTTTCGGTAGCGTCGTGCGATGGAGCGATGAAAATACATTCGGACGCAGAAAGCAATGAGCATCGAAAAGTTCCAAGAGATGAGAGGAACATCGTTTTACAAGATTTGGTGGGCCGCCCGGGTCTCGATCCCGGCACCTTGAGATTAAAAGTCTCCTGCTCTTCCCGATGAGCTAGCGGCCCGACAGTGTCGGTAATTGCCAGAGCGATACTAGGTGAATCAGCGGTTCATCTGCGCTCGGAATCAGTTTCGTAGCCATGTAGGCCTACCATTCGCCCTCTTGTTGATCGGTCAGCCGCGCCGCCTCCGCTACATCGCGGTCGTATCGAGCGAACTGCGGCATGAATCTTCCAACGAGCAAGATCCCAACGATGCAACCAAGTCCTCCAGAGATGATAGAGATCTGAGGATTGCTCAGAGCAGCGACGATACCTGCCTCGGTGTTCCCAAGTCGTGGTCCACCTTGTACAACTGAAGATTGAACGGCCGTAAGTCGTCCACGGAGGCGATCAGGAACCTCAGACTGCAAGATCGTGCTGCGAAAGACTGCGGAGACCACATCGGCGCCACCAGCGATTGCGATCATGACAAGTGCGAGAGGAAGACTTGCGGTAAGTCCGAACAGAGATATGGCGGCACCCCAGATCGCGACACAGACGATGATGGCGCGGCCGAGGCGTTTGATCCGTGTTGTCCAGCCGCTCAATACGGCACCGAGAAACGCACCGAACCCTGCTCCCGAGTAAAGGAGTCCGACAGTCGCTGCCGAGCCATGAAAATGTTGCAGCCCGAGCTGAGGAAAGAGTGAGGTCGGCATACCGAGGATCATCGCGTCGAGGTCGGCGATGAAAACACCTTGAATCGCCTGGCGACCTCGAAGGTAGGCGAATCCCTCGAGGATGGAGGTCAGGCCAAATTTTGTTCCACCTCCATGTGGGACGCTCGGGGCAAGTG
>CAIVND010000145.1 GCA_903907185.1 uncultured Acidimicrobiaceae bacterium | reverse complement strand
TCGCCGAGTTTTATCGACGAACTGCGGTCGATCTTGACCGAGTCTGACGCCATTATTACGGATCCAACCATGCTGCGCACCTTTGAGTGCGATGGCCTCGCACACTATCGAGTCACGCCAATGGTGGTAGTCCTACCCACTACGACCGACCAGGTAGCTGCTGTGGTCAGGTTGTGTCATGTTCGACATATTCCCTTCGTGGCTCGCGGGAATGGTACCGGGCTCTCTGCCGGAGCGCTTCCAAACAGCGAGGGTGTATTGATCGTTCTCTCTAAGTTCCGCAAGATCTGCGAGATCGACCGAGAAAACCTTCGAGCAATCGTTGAACCAGGCGTCATTAATCTCGACGTCACACGCGCTTCTGCTCCTTTTGATCTTTACTACGCACCTGACCCCTCAAGCCAGCAGGTCTGTTCCATCGGAGGAAACGTTGCTGAGAACTCCGGGGGTGCTCACTGTCTAAAGTACGGGTTCACGACACATCACATCACTGGATTGGAGATCGTGACCCCCGACGGCGAGGTGGTAGCGCTTGGTGGTGGCAAGAGTTTGGATGCCCCGGGCTATGACCTCCTTGGAGCATTCATTGGATCAGAGGGGACTCTTGGGATCGCCACCAGAATCACCACCCGTCTTCTTCGCCGCCCAGAGATCGCAGCAACGCTTCTTGCTTCATTTGCCAGTCCGAGTGAGGCTGGAGAAGCGGTCTCAACGATCATTGGATCAGGAATTTTGCCCGCGGCAATTGAGATGATGGACGCACTCGCCATTGAGGCAGCCGAGCGATCTGTTCAATGTGGCTATCCAGAGGGTGCCAATACCGTTCTCATAGTCGAACTCGATGGCCCTCGTACCGAGGTCGAAGTTGGAATTGACCAGGTGGTACAGATCTGCGAGAACACCGGAGCAACAACGATACGCATCGCCGCGACTGAAACTGAACGAGCGTTGATCTGGAGGGGCAGAAAATCCGCGTTTGCTGCTATTGGCACAATTAGTCCGGATTTCATCGTCCAAGACGGGGTCATTCCCCGTACCGATCTTCCCGAGGTCCTAAGCGAAATCGCAGAACTCTCGGCTCTGAGTGGAATTCGAGTCGCGAACGTCTTTCATGCAGGGGACGGAAACCTCCATCCGCTCGTCCTCTTTGATGAGAAAGTGCCAGGTGAGCTTGAACGAGCACACGAAGTCTCGGGAGCGATCGTAGAGATCTGCATCCAACACGGTGGCTCGATTACTGGAGAACACGGCGTAGGAGCCGACAAAGTGAGTTATATGGGAAAGATGTTCAGCGATGACGACCTGGAAACCATGCAACTCGTACGCTGCGCGTTTGACCCAGACAACATCTGCAATCCTGGAAAGATCTTTCCCACTCCCAGGCTCTGCGGTGAGGTGCCTGGACATCAACACGGAGTACATCCCATGGTCGTAGAGGGATTGGCTGACCTGTTTTGATGACTGAAACTAGCGAGCCGATAGCTCTTCGACCCGGTCTATCAAGCGACGCTATCGATCTTATGGTCCCGACAACAGTCGCTAGGCCGAGATCGATCTCCGAATTTCGCCAGACGCTTCGAGACGCCTCTTCATCGAGCACGTCGATGGTCATCACGGGAAATCGCACCAAGATCGAATGGGGCCTGCCACCGGAGAGTCTTGATCTGATCGTCGAAACGGGTGGACTCCCAAAGATCGTTGAACACGCCGCAAGCGACCTCGTGGTACGCGTGAGTTCCAACGTTGAACTTGAGGAACTTCAACAGGAGCTCGGTCGCAACAATCAGCGCCTAGCAATTGACTCCGTCGTTCGACGAACCACCATTGGTGGACTGATTGCAACGGGAATATCTGGTCCTCTCCGTTATGGTTTTGGCTCAGTAAAGGATCTCCTCATCGGCGTAACAGCGATTCGGAGCGACGGAGTCCTTGCCTCCTCAGGAGGACGTGTTGTAAAAAATGTTGCTGGCTACGACCTTGCAAAGCTCTACACGGGTTCATACGGCACCCTCGGTGCAATTACCGAGGCATTTTTCCGGCTTCATGCAATTCCGGAGTCCTCGCGCTATCTCACCTGTCAGCTTCCGGTTCGACAATCCCGACAGGCGTTGGCGAATCTCACTCAAACTCAGACTTCGCCGAGCGCCATTGAAATCTACGTCGATTCATCCTCCGAAACCATGGAGATCGGAGTGCTAATTGAAGGACTTGCACGAGGCGTTGACGATCGAGCGGAACGTTGTAGACAAGAGATCGGCGCGGAGATCTCAATCAATGACAAACCACCGGATTGGTGGGGAGCACTACCCGGAACGACGACCTTCAAAATCACCACGGAGATCGCCCAAATAGCCACGGTGGTTAGTCAGTTGTCTATCCTCAGCCTGAATCTTCAGCTGGCAGTCACGGTCACCGGATCAGCCGGCGTCGGCGTGCTCTTCGTAGGTATCGACATTGGAGAGTCCACCACGAAAGAACAGACTGTGGCACTATCTCGAGGAATTCGAACGATAGCTAGCAAAGCTGGTGGCGCGAGTGTTGTTTTGCGGGGTCCGTCAACGGTGCGTGCAGCCATTGATGTGTGGGGACCGATACCCGCAATTGATCTCATGAGAAGAGTCAAGGAACAATTTGATCCCGCCTTTCTCCTCGCTCCCGGTCGCTTCGTCGGAGGATTGTGATGTCGGCGATCGATGAACAACTTTTCGGCTCCTTTGATGGAGAGCATCCACCTTCGAAGGCGCTGATCGATGACTGTGTCCACTGTGGATTCTGCCTCCCGGCGTGTCCAACCTTTGTTCTCTGGGGAGAGGAGATGGACTCGCCAAGAGGACGGATCTACCTTATGCGGGCGGCCCTTGACGGCGGGGAGATCACGGGCGAAATGGTCAAACATTTTGACTCGTGCCTCGGGTGTATGTCCTGTGTCACTTCGTGCCCTTCGGGTGTGCAATACGACAAACTCATTGAGGCGACCCGAGGTCAGGTGGAACGCCTTTACCGTCGACCGCTGGCCGATCGACTCAAGCGGGCGATGGTCTTTTCGATCTTTCCGTTTCCACATCGGCTTCGGATAGTTCGTACGCTGCTCAAGATCTACCAATCGAGTGGCTTACAGACCTTTATCCGAGCAGCTCGGGTGCTTCGCCTTTTCCCACCGTCGCTTCGCGCGATGGAGTCAATCGCCCCAAAGATCGCAAGATCTGAATCTCTCCCAGAGTTTTCTTCGGCGATTGGTACCAGTAGAGGAACAGTCGGGCTCCTTCTCGGCTGTGTTCAAGGGGCTTTCTTCCCCGAGGTAAATGAGGCAACCGTTAGAGTGCTCACCGCCGAGGGATATAACGTTGTCGCTCCGGCACATCAGGGCTGTTGTGGTGCGCTCTCGGGCCACTCAGGAAGACTCCATGAGGCACAGGGCTTTGCGCGCAGGCTCATCGACTGCTTTGAATCTGCTGGCGTCGACACGATTATTACGAACAGCGCTGGCTGTGGCTCATCGATGAAAGAGTATGGTCAACTTCTTTCGGGCGACCGGATTTATCAAGAGCGTGCTCAACAGTTTGCGGATCACACGGTCGACATCGCCGAATTTCTCGCGAACACAACTCCCCTCTCGACCAGACACCCACTAGCGATCACGATTGCCTACCACGATGCCTGTCACCTCGGTCATGCGCAGAGGATCAGAGAACAGCCTCGATCTTTGTTATTACAGATCCCTCAGCTCTCAATCGTTGAGATCACCGAGAGCGAGATCTGCTGTGGCTCTGCTGGTGTCTACAACATCTTTCAGAGTGAGGCCGCAAGCGCACTCGGAGAGCGCAAGGCGGGATTTGTTTCGTTAACCAATGCAGATCTGCTCATCGCGGCCAATCCGGGGTGCTCACTCCAGATCTCTGCCGCACTCCAACAACGTGGAAACAATATGCCCGCTGCTCATACAATCGAACTTCTTGATGCGTCGATTCAAGGTGAGACAGCGATTGCATTTCTCGAACGACTACGGGAACCATAGCCAACACCAAGCCGCTACGAGTTCTCGCTTGAGTGACCTGGAAACGCACTCTTTGTAGGATCGATGACCGTCATCGCGTTATTGACCGCGAGCGCTGCCTCACCAAACCCAACAGAGATCAGGCGCACTTTACCTGGATATTCGGTAATATCCCCCGCTGCAAAGACACCCGGAAGGTTCGTTCTCATAGAAGAGTCCGTAATTATTGTTCGTTTTGACATCTCAAGACCCCATTCGGCTAGCGGTCCGAGATGAGCGACAAATCCGAGGGCAGCGACGACAACATCGGCCTCGTGATTGATTACTTCGCCCGACTTTGTGGTTATCTCCACTGAGGTGAGGTTGTCTTCGCCAGATATTCCCGTCACCTCTGCGTTGGTAATGATCTTCGTAGAGGAGTTCGTGACCAGATCGATTGTGTGTTCGTGCGCACGAAAGGCATCGCGACGATGGACAAGAGCGACTGAAGGGCAGATGGGCTCGAGAGCCAGTGCCCAGTCAAATGCTGAGTCGCCACCACCGACGATAACAACTCGCTTCCCGGCGAGCGCTTGAGGCTGAGGGACGTAGTAGATCAGTCCCCGACCCTCGTACTCGCGACCGACAGGAAGTGCTCTTGGCTCAAAGGTTCCGATGCCACCGGTAATAACCACAATGGTCGTCGTTACCGTTGCGCCACTAGAAAGCGTTACATCCCAACGCTCATCGTTGCGCGCGAGCCCATCTACTCGGGTGCCAAGTATCCAAATCGGATTAAAAGGCTCAACCTGCTTGACAAGACGATCAACGAGTTCACGTCCAAGTACCTCAGGAAAACCCGCGACGTCAAAGATCTTCTTTTCGGGATAAAGCGCTGTGATCTGACCGCCCGGAAGTTCAAGCATGTCCGCGATGGCAATGCGAAGTCCGCGGAATCCCGCGTAATAACCTGCATACAATCCGGTAGGTCCAGCGCCCACGATGAGCACATCTACATCGTGGTGTTGGGCGTCAGTCATTCATCCTCATTTCAGGCGAAATCGGTTGGCGGATCAGGAACGATCAGTCCGCGCTATATCCCGATACAAGTTCAGTGTCGACGCCAATGGTACCGGTTATCGAGATACCACCGGGATTACCCAAAGGTTCGTCTCTTCCGGTAAGCACGTCATCAAAAAATGAGGCGTTGTCTTGGGCAAACGCAAGATCACCATCGGTGAACTCCCCCAAGGGGTGAATAGCGTCGACAGGGCAAGTTACGACACAGGCACCGCAGTCGATGCACTCGGTGGGATTTATGTAAAGCTTTCGGCCACCCTCATAGATACATTCGACAGGACAAACTTCTACGCAGGTCCGGTCCATAACGTCTATACAAGATGCTCCAATGGCGTACGCCACAACTGCTCTCCTTGGCTCTTCTTGCTCATGCTATTCACATAACAACTGCAGCTCATCGTACGCTTCCACACATTGGAAAGTGGCGTCACGAAGCGTAGGTATCGTAGTCCACACCGCGGGAACGGAACCAGTCATAGATTCCGTTCCAAAACGGTTCCGGATCCATGTTGAGTATCTGACCGCCCTCTGCACGCTCAATCACCAGGGTGCCCCACGCGTTTGGGTCCCGGTCGACCGCCTCAATGAGCTTGCCCCCCTCCCACTTCGACAGATCACCGGGATCCGTCAGAGCCTTCGAAAGAATGGCAGCATCAACAGGAATTGCGACGAGGACGTGGGTCCCGTCCTCCACGATCAGCACGGTGTCACTGCCTGGCCGAAGGCGCCACTGGATAGTTAATGACACGGAAGCTCCCGCCTTTCTGCGATGACGCTCAGCCGATTTCGACGAATCAGAAAAACGTTGAGATAACCTTCGCCAAGAGAACATTTTGGTCAAGCAAGATCAATCGCTTTGCAATCTTCCATTGCGTGTCCTCATCACGACGCAGGATGTCCTCTCGTCGACCGACGAATAGGTTGACTTCGTCTTGAAGGCGATTTTGCCAAACAAAGAACGAACTATTGACCCGAACTTCGTCTCCATTGACCTCAAGAATTCGAACATTCGAGACAATATGGCGTATCCGAGAAAAGGGCTCTTCGCACCAATGAAGTCCGGTGTTGATCTGTCGTACTCGACCAGCCAGGGTTCTCTTACCTTCATCAAACCATGAGATCTCACTCAAAGAGCTCGTGTTCTCGCGTTCTTGCGTACCGAACTTGACGTTTCGACGAATCGGCATGTGGTAGTGGATGTCCTCTGCGATGAGATTAATCCAGTCATCAAATTTGCGATCGTCAAGCAGCTCTGCCTCGTAGTAGAGAAACTGTTCGATCTCCTCGCGAAGCAATAGCCGTTCAAGTGTGCTCTCTGAGCTTTCAGTCAACACAGGTGATCTCCATCTTTTGAATATTTAGGGTTACTTGATGACATCGATAACATCGACGCAAAATGCCATGTCGTCCGTACCTACCCGGGACGGGTCAGCATCACTTTCGAGAATCTTGACAAAAAGCCATCCGCCATCTCGAGGATTTGCGGTGACCTCTGCAATTTGCCCATTGCGAAGTCTGACCTGAGATCCCTCGGGAAGATCAGTGATCATGATGACCTTTTTCGACCTCACCGCAGAATCAGCAATCGCCTCTGACTTGGTCTCCTCTGCATCACTTGCGGTGCTCATACCGTCCCCCTCTCAGCCTTCACAGCCTGGCCGGCTGAGGGTGATACAGGGTTGACTGGATAGATGTCCTCCCAAGAGCCCGCCTCCATGAACTCGAGCCAGCGTCGTAGTCTTGAACGCTGATTCTCCTCTGCAACTTCGTAGTTCAAAGTCATGCCCGGAGCGCCCTCCTCATCCTTGAAGGCGTGACCTGCGCCCATCATGAAGTTGTAGGGAAACCGCTTGGCAACAGTTCCGGTGCTCGCTGCTGAGGCATAGTTCCAGTTCTCCATGTCATCAGACTCAGTCAGACCGCAAGGACCTCCATAACGCATCATGTATCGACGCTGTGCGTCCTTTACAAACTGCGGCGCCATTCGGTCAATTGGGTAGGCACGCCAGCTCTCGGTCACTCCAGCGCTGTGCGGATGCCAGATCAGAATGCGATGTGGCTGAATGTTGACATTCGGCCAAATATGAGCTGTCTCGCCAACGATATATTTGTCCTTGTATTTCTCGCGCTTCTTCTCACGCTGCTCGCGGTAGTAATCGTCGATGCCAGGCTCGGTAAACCAAGTGTCCTTATATGGAGCCACACCGGGTTGGTCATAGATTGCGTTGTGTCCGCCATGACCAAGCTCTGGGACCGTCATTTCGTAATCCGTATAGGGGAACGGAGCGAGAAGTGGTGAACGGTTGCCACCGTTTGCATCGCCTTGTGGCCCGATCGCCGCAACATTGATGGAACGATGAGTCATCGCTCCATGCGCACGGTCTCCATCGAAACTGAAGCCGGGGAACTTCCAGTTACAGGGGATGCGCCACTTATAAACGGGATTGAATAACTCAACTCCGTTGTCCTCTCCATCAGTACTTTGAAATACCCGACGCGCCATATCCGCATAAGGCCCGAGATAGTCCTCAAAACTCGGAGCGCCCTTATCCCAAGTCGCCCACACCGATCCGTAGTAGTTGCACATCTGCGCTACCTCAGGAAGCCCCCACTCGCTCTTATCCATGTCGCCCTTGTAGGCCGCGTCATAGTAGGGAACGCCTACAAGCCGACCATCGGTGTCATAGCTCCAACCGTGGAAGGGACAGGTAAAGACAAGCGTGTTGCCATCGTCATAGCGACAGACCTTCATGCCGCGATGCCGGCAGGTATTCAAAAAGACATGCAACTCATTCTTGCGGTCGCGAACAAGGATGACCTCTTCCTCGCCCATACGTGAAACAACAAAATCTCCCGGATTTGGGACCTGAGATTCATGGCCGATAAACAGCCATGCCCGAGTGTAAACCTGTTCAAGTTCCATCTTGTAGATGTCTTCATTGACGTAGATCTCACGGCTGACTAGACCACGGTCAAGGTCAACCAATGAGCGCAACGAACGATCGCCGTACGAGCGAACCAATGCTGTCATGTGAATCTCCCCCTGCACACTCTGTAATCAGTGATAACTCTATAGGCGCTCGTCAACAGTTGACCACCACATCGTAATTTGGACCAATCACCTCGATCCAGAAAGGGAATTTGAGGTTTTCTGTCACCGTTGTCCGGCGCGACGATTGCAATCTATGGTTTGCGCGCCATCAAAAGTCCACTGAGAAGTGAACTCCAAACAAGCTGTGGAGTCTCAAAACCAGCGACTCTTAATGCGGCAAGATGATCGTCGCGGCTGGGATATGGATTTGGATGAGCGTGACCTGCACCATTGCGCTCCTTCGGTCCATTGATCTTTGCTCGGACCGCGCGCAACCGTTGTCCCCATGCTTGATCAAGAGGCATGTTGTCGATGTTTGCGATCCAGCCGCCGCTCTTTAGACGATCGAAGGCAGCTTGATAGAACTTTGCCAGATCTCCAATGAGCAGATGGTGGGTTGCTCTCGAGGTAGTAACAAGATCGAAACTCCCCTGCCCGCCCAGGGCACTCAGCACGGTCATGTCCCCGAGCTGGAATTCAACTCGATCTCCGAACCTCGCAAGATTTTCGGTTGCCGCCTCTTTCATCGCCTGCGAAAAGTCAAACCAGATACCCGAGGATCCAGGGGATTCATCGAGAACAGCACCGAGAAATCCACCTGGACCTGAGGCGACATCCAACACACGCGTGACCGGCCGATCGACACCGGCAATGGTGGCTGCGAGTTTCCAAGGATATTCAAGGGTGTTCGTACTCTTTGCCCGATCAAGCGCGGCCCATTCACGAGCTGCTTCCTCGTCCCACGCTGTTGATTCGGGAGTTACTTCAGATACGGACATAGCTCTCCTTTTGACTCGTGCGAAACAGTTCAAAAACCTGAAACAACCCTGGAAACGAGGGGCTGGACAAACCTTTCACCACTCTCGAGCGGTCATCGCAAACCATCCGTGCAGCCACCAGACCGACGCCAATAGCCAAAAAACTCCAAGCATTTGGCTTCATACACGTTGATGTGCGCGGATTAGCGCAACATTTTGCGCCCGATGTTCACTATTGTACTGATGTTCCGATCCTTATCGCAATGAGAATTAAGGTAAAGGTACCGTTGCAATAATGAAAACATTCCCTGATCTCAATCTGCTTGTGGTACTTGATGCCCTCATCTCTGAGGGAAGCGTCACCAAGGCGGCCAACCGGTTGAACATCTCGACTCCAGCTGCGAGTCGCGCCCTAAGCCGCCTTCGAATCGAGCTTTCCGACGAGATCATGGTGCGATCGGGTAGAGGCTTGACTCCGACAGCTAAGGCGATTGCACTACACGAACGAGTACATCGTCTCATCGAAGAACTCAGCGACGTTGCCTTCGTTGAGCAGCCTGTCGACCTCAGCTTGGTCCATCGTGATTTTCGGGTAGCAACCAACGACTCCTTGATCTGTTACATGGTGGGTCCGATACTCGAGCTCACCCGTACCCTCGCACCAAATGTTCGGGTCTCGTTTATCGCTGAGAGCATGGAAACTGTCTCACTACGAGATTCTCCGATCGACCTCGAACTTGGCATTCTTCACAACACTGAGCCGGAGGTTCATCGCGAGACCGTCTTTACCGACCGATTCATCGGGGTTGCTCGAGCTGGACATCCAATATTCGACAAAGAGATCACTCTCGATCGATACCTCGCCGCGACACATCTCTCGCACTCGCGAGCCGGAAACCTTCACGGAAAGATCGACGAACAGCTTGCAAAGATTGGCCGAACCCGCACCACGATCTCGTCAACGCCCACGGTGGGTTCTTCGTTCATTACCCTGCTCAATACCGACCTAATTTCGACCTGCCTCGAGAGGCTCAACCGGAAGGCCACTGAGCAGTTGGGCCTTAACTATTTTGAACTACCCGAAGAGATCATCCCCCGTAGCTTGACTGGTCAGATCAGCATTGCCTGGCATCCAAAGCACGACTCCGACCCCGTTCACACGTGGTTTCGAGCTTGCATACTTCAGGCTCTACAGGAGATCCCCTAGGCGCCATTGCCTGGACATCTCAATATCTCAGGACCATCTAGCCCCGGCCACATTTTGATCCGGACGCTTGCAACGAAAGGTCGAACAACTTTGGTCGGTCTAGCAAGATCGCACGTTGGTGGGTTTTCTAGTAAATGACCTAAATGCTGGCCTTAGCGCTATTTACGGTTGCAACGCCTGAGGCAAGTTTTGGAAGGAATCGGAGTGCATTCTCACCAAGAATTTTGATCTTGGCTGACTCAGAGATCTCGGTCCGCTCTGTCACCATTGGGACGCCCTTTGGCCACGGCGTGCCGTGGTGGGGATAGTCCGTCGAGAACATCAAGAACTCCTCGCCGAGCGTGTCGACAACGTAGCCAATGTGCTCCTCGTCAGCCTCAATTGAACAGAACAGGCGCCCCTCCGCAACAACCTCCGAGGTTGAACGCTTCATCTTTGGTGAATCATTCTTTCCTGGGCCGTAGGCCATCTCCATCTTCTCAACCAACCACGGCATCCAGCCTGCGCCACTCTCGAAGAGACCCACTCGCAGAGTCGGGAAGAGATCAAATATCCCACCACCCACGAGGCCGATCATGGCGTACATACCGCCGATGCCATGGTAGAGGGAGTTCGGAGCTTCGACCCACGGTGTCAATGGTGGGCGACGGGCACCGCCGTGAATCCAGATCGGCATATCTAATTCCTGTGAGGCAGCAAACAGTGGATGCAACTTCGGATTGTCCAACATCGTTCCATCTGGACATGCGCGCGGCACAAACATGCCAGCAAAGTGCTCACAGTTCTTCGTCCAATAGCGAAGTTGGTCGATCGACTCATCGATGTCGCGAAGATTCGAATTTGCCAACCACCAGAGGCGACCCTTGGAATCAGCACAGTAATTACTCATCGATCGCGCATAGGCGCGGTTGAGGGCACTCTCGAAGCCAACATCAGGTAGCTGACAAAATCCATCTGATTGGCTTGCAAACATGACGCTGACGTCAACTCCCGCGATGTCCATATCTTTGATTCGAATTGACGGATCATGATTGGTCTCGTTGTCGATGTGCTCTCCGGCGCTGCTCTTCGTGCTGCTCGTCATCTCCGATGATCGAGGAAGCGCGTAGGAGTCGTAAACACCAAGAGGATTTGGCTTGACACGCGGCCAAAGGAACTCCCCCAAACCGACGTCATCGAATCGACGCTGCCACGCGTGAAGTGCTGTGCTCAATCCTGCGAACTGCTCGCGATATTCAGGATCGACATACTCTTTGTAGGTACGGTCAAAATCGTCGTATTCGCGAAGATGGCTGTCAGTGTCAATTACTGGATGACCTTCGTAACTCATTCCGTTCTCCTTGTTAACTTCTGTGTCATTAGATGTTGCGCCTTTCGATCCTGGCGCGGTTTTTCACGGCTACTTCTGCAACCCAACCCTTAGAACTCTGAAGGCAAAAAGTGCATTCCGCTATCGCGACCCAGCAAACCCGAAATCGTGCTTGTCAAAGGTGAAGTTCTCCGGGGTCTTCAGCCACGGCCTTGGCCACGTCGCCGGATCAAATTCAATGGCTGGTCCCCGATCGATGGGTGCCGGAAGTGGCTGCCCGTAGACCCTTGCAAGATTCTCGCCCAGGACCTTCCGACGAGTCTCCTCGGGGAGATCGCCCAATGTGAGGGCGATGGTCTCGTCACTGAAGGGCCAGATACCTCCAGGGTGCGGGTAGTCGTTTGCGAAAAGAAAGTTATCTGCTCCCCATCGATCAAGAAGGAAACCGGCTACTCCATCTTGGATAATCGTGGAATAGACCGATTGAGTGAAATACTCACTTGGCAGCATCGTAAGGCCTGCACCGGTTCTCGTTCCGACTGCCTTTGTCCAAACTTTACGGTCCATATCTTCGAGGAAGAACGGAATCCATCCACACTCAAACTCAGCGAGCACGATCTTCAAGCGTGGGTGGCGCTCAAAGACGCCACCGAGAATCATCTCCGCGAGCGTCTTCATCGCAGTCTGCTTGTGAATGTATGTCTGGCGCGCTGCCATCTCCATTGGGGATGCAGCCTTTCCAGGGTTGTTGTTTACGTAAGCACCAAAACCCGAATTGATGTGCATGGCCACCGGAACATCCATCTCTTCGGCCGCGGACCAGAAGCGCTCATAGTGGTCGGTAGTCCATTCGAGACCATCGGGAGGCGCTACCCAAGTAGTAACTCCCTTAAGTCCCTCCT
>CAIVND010000144.1 GCA_903907185.1 uncultured Acidimicrobiaceae bacterium | reverse complement strand
CATCTTGAACAACATGGTTAATACGGTCAGGGCCAAACATTGCAAAGTAGATCCCATAGCCACAGATCACGAGGGCCGAGAGTGCCGCCGCGACTGTCGACCTCAGATAGGCCGAGCGGTTCGCTTTGAGATGCGCTCGATCGAGGCTCAACGAAACCACGAGCGTGGGAATACCAACAATTACCAGGTCGACCAACATCTCAATTGAGATCCAGAACTGCAGGCCGATCATCGCCCCAAGCCAAAGTCCATCCCTCCAGGGAGCACCCTGTGGTCGGATAAATGCCCGGGAGAAAAAGAGTGCGGTGGGAGGGATAAATATCAAAAACGCGAGGGAGAGATGATCAAACTCACCAAGCTGCGCGAAGACAAATGGCCCGAACCCGAAGATCAACCCGCCAAGACCAGCCAATTCGATCCTGACCATCCACTTTCTCAGCACAACAAACATGCTCAAAGCTGTCAGACAGGGCAGAAGGCGGATGAGAACGTTGAGTGCAAGAACCGGTCCCTTCACAATGGTGAGTGGTGACGCAAGAACACCGAGCAGCAACTCGGGTGTATTGAACATCAAGTTGGCGCCGTTGGGTAGATCCATCGAACGGGTGACCAGTGGATTTGAAGCGGAGCTAAGCGCGTGGGCAACCCAAGCCAATGACCAGACTGCCTGGGAGCTATCGCCATTCCCGATCGGAATCTTTGACGTGCTGAACAGATCGCCAAATCCATAGAGGAGGCATCCAAGGATTCCAGCTACTAGGACGAACCCGACGACGAAAAGCCGGTGACTTGTCTTCTCGCTCACATCTCTCCACTCTTGTGATCGGTTCATTTAAGAGTTCGCGTCCGAGTAGAGGTGCAGCGTCTGCTGTTCCTACTCTGACTTTGAAAAAGCGTCAGCTGCGCTCAGCGCAGTGTTGGTTCACATTCGTCCAAATGTAGGCTTCACCTTTTGTCGCAGTCGGTCGTCCAAACGCTCGATTAAACCACGGCCAGATCTGCTCATTTCGAGGTGCATGGATGAAGTCGATAACTGCAGTGATGCCCTGTTCCGTAATGTATGTACACAACAGACTTGCAGCACCTTTGCGTGTCACCTTCGGGACTGAGAATCCCCAACCCTCTGATCTCGCCAATTTTTGCTCCACATACCCCGGGTGCAGCGGAGGCAGTGAGTCCTGGGTCTCTGGCACATAGAGATCACCGCCCTCGACGTTGAACGAGAAGTTGTTCTCGGCCTGGAGCACGTTGATGAGGGGCTGATTCGGGAAGAGCAAGGGGTAGGTAAGTACGGTTGCATTAGGAGAGATGAGTTCGCCGATCCGCTGCGCATCCTCTGAACTGATCACTGACTGTTCTGCACCGGTGGGCAGATGAGGAAACACCGATAGCAAAATGAGGATAGGGAGTACGAGTTGAAACTTTTTCACTCGTGCTGATCGCTCGACAAGTCGTCCGCCTGATTCTCCAACCGTCGCCTTTAGGGTCAGAACGATCGGCGGCAAAAGATCAACAGCCCCAACCGCCACGACACCCACCATTCCAAACATGGTCAACATTGCAAATCGTGCGGGGACGAGGTTCCCGAGAAGTGGGATATGAACGAGAAGCGTCTCGGGAAGGGGGATATTGAACACCTTGCCATCGATCTGCAACCTCGACCCAAGCGAGAGGATGAGCGAGACGATGCTGAACAGACCAAGAAACCGGATCAGTCGATCACCGCGTTTTTTGTAGAGCACAAAGCAAAACGCGAGGATAAGTGGAATGCCGAGAAAACCACCGAGCTCAGCACCACCACCTTGCACCGAATATTTCGTAAACAACGATCGCGTCAGATGAGCAAGTGGTCCGAAGGTGAACTGCTGATTCACTGAGGGAAAGACGATCTCGGCGAGATCGTTTCGAAACGACTGCAGGTGCCCAACATCTTGAACAACATGGTTAATACGGTCAGGGCCAAACATTGCAAAGTAGATCCCATAGCCACAGATCACGAGGGCCGAGAGTGCCGCCGCGACTGTCGACCTCAGATAGGCCGAGCGGAACCTTCGAAACGAATCGAGATCAAGCCCAAAAAAGATAACCAAAGAGATCGCACTTACGATCAATAGGTCGGCGAGTACCTCGGTCGAGATCCAGAACTGGAGCCCGATCATCGCCCCAAGCCAAAGTCCACTCCTAAAAGGCGATCCCTGTAGACGGATAAAGGCTCGGTCGAAAAAGAGTACGAAGGGAGGTAGGGCAACGAGATAGATCAGCGGAATGTGGCCAAACATGCCCATTTGGCTAGTAATGAAGGGCCCGACAGCAAAGATCAATCCACCGATGGCGGCGTACTCGATGTTTTTGGTCCATCTATTCAACACAAATAGGGCACTTAGCCCGGTGAGAAGCGGGGCAAGTCGGACGAGAACATTAAACGCGACGACCGGACCCTTCACGAGTGTCAGTGGTGAGGCGATAGCACCGAGCAGGAGCTGCGGTGTGTTGAACATGAGGTTTGCCCCATTAGGCAGATCTACGGCGCGAGTGATCAAGGGATTGTGCCCGGTGGACAGCGAGTGAGCTACCCAACCAAGGAGCCAGATCGATTGGGAACTGTCGCCGTTACCAACCGGGAAATTTGAGGAGCTGAAGGTATTGCCAAATCCATAGAACAGTTCGCCGACCACGACAGCGACCACAATGAAGATGCCGACGACTGATCGTGCGTGCCAACTTTTAGTCACCAAAGTTACTCACCAGTAGGTAAATAACTGTGACGAACCGGCGAGCGCACCCGATATCTCTCATTCTGTAGCCGCAACAAAGATAATCCGATCACCGTTGTGCTGCCGGTCAATGATCAGTTCCGAAGAATGGAGACCGGTGTTCTTGCTATTTAAAGTCCACGGGCAACTCAAAGGGTGGAGATCCGGAGATGGAGTTTCCGCATCCGAAAGCCTTGGGCGCAAGTACGACGTTCTTCAACAGATGACAGGTAAATGTGCTCGAATAGGCCGATGAGCAACCCTTGGCAAGTTGATCCCGGTTCTACCGTTTCACTCGCAAAACACGATCCTCGAGACACCAGCCATGCGCCCGGGGATCGGGCAGAGACCGAGGAGAAGACGGCTCCCTTGCATAGCCGTCTCCTCGAGCTCCAAGAGCGACTCTACGCTGAACATGAACACTCGCTCCTTGTCATCTTGCAGGGGACGGATGCCTCTGGGAAAGATGGCACCGTATCGCACGTCTTCCAAGGGGTAAATCCTCTCGGTACACAAGCAAGTGCATTTAAGGTTCCCACCGAAATTGAACGCGACCATGATTTCCTCTGGCGAATTCATCCTCATGTCCCCGCAAAAGGACAGATGAGTATCTTCAATCGGTCTCACTATGAAGACGTACTCAGTCCAACTGTGCACAAGCTGATCGACCATGACGAACGCGACCGACGTCTTGACCGGATCAATGACTTTGAACTTCTACTTACCCAGTCTGGTACACGAGTGGTCAAGCTTTTTCTCCACGTCTCCAAGGACGAACAGCGCAAGCGATTGCAGGAACGACTAGATACACCCAGCAAACAATGGAAGATGAATCTTTCAGATCTGAAAGAGCGGGCCTTTTGGAGCGAATATCAACAGGCTTACGAGCATCTCCTTGAAAAGAGTTCCACGCAATACGCGCCGTGGCATATTGTGCCGTCTGATCGAAAATGGCTCCGAAATTACGTAGTGAGCACCATCATCATTGAGGTCCTCGAGAAGATCAATCCAAAAAATCCTGAGGTACCAAGCTTCGACGGCGTCGTTATTGCACCGTAATTGACTGTCGTTATTGACAAGATTTGCAAAGTCCCACTACCTCGACGGTGTGACTGATATCTCGAAATCCAAATCGTTTCGCGACTGACTCAGCCCACTGCTCGACCTCATCTGCCTCAATCTCAACCGTCTTGCCGCACGAGCGACAAAGGAGATGGTGGTGGTGTCCCCCGCTCGAACACCGTCGATAGAGGGACTCTCCCTCATCATTTTTCAGCACATCGACCTCACCAAGATCAACAAGTGCCCGTAATTGGTTATAGACGGTGGTGAGTCCGACATGCTCGCCACGGGCGCGAAGATCCGAATAGATGTCCTGGGCGGAACAGAACGAGTCGCTTCGCTCGAGGGCCGAGGCAAGTGCGCGCTTTTGGCGCGTCGAACGCTCGAAGGCGTTGCCGACCTTTACACTGTCCTCGCGCACACCCTCTCCTTTGGCTCTCGTCGTCGCTGCAATAAACCCTCCCCAACCATCGAGAGAGTCTGGGTCGCACCCAACCCCTCGTTCGATCTTATTTGCAATAGTTATCAATATCAATTACCTTATCTGAAACGAGCGCAAATAAGGAGCGAGGCGTTGCAGAGCTACGAAAGGATACGGAGTCTGGGGCGCCATGGAGCCGTAGCCCTTGCCACGACCTTCAGCCTCTCAGTGCTCACCCTGCTTCCGGGTTTTAGCCTCCTGTCCTCAGCAAGCACAGGGAACCCAACAACTCCGATGCTCCGGGTTGTTGCTGCCGAGAACTTCTGGGGCAACATCGCTCAACAGATCGCTGGTCGGTACGCAAAGGTCACCAGTGTCATCAGTAATCCCAACCTTGACCCTCACTCCTATGAACCGACGGCTGCAGATGCACGTGAGTTCGCCGGTGCTGACATTGCGATCGTCAATGGTCTTGGATACGACCCGTGGGCAAGCAATCTTCTCGCTGCAGATTCAGTCAGACAGATCATAAATGTTGGGGTTGTACTCCATCTGCCCGATAGTGCTAATCCACACCGATGGTATTCCCCCAGTGATGTCGTCCAGGTTGTTCAAAGTTTGGTTGCGAGTCTGAGTGCACAAGATCCTCACCAACGTGAGTACTTCACCAACCGAGAGCGGGATTTTTTCTCGACCTCGCTTGGTTCCTACCATCAACTCATCGCCAAGATCTCTACAGGCTTTCGCGGTGTTCCTGTTGGTGCCTCAGAATCGATCTTTTCGATGCTCGCAACTTCGCTCCGCCTAAGACTCGTTACGCCCTACGATTTTCTCCGAGCAGTGAGTGAGGGTGCAGAGGTTTCGCCAGCCGATATCTCCACGATCGATCGACAGATCACTAGTCGTCAGATCTGGGTGTACGTCTACAACAGCCAAAACACCGTACCGGAGGTCACGGCTCAACTTGCACTGTGTAAAAAGCACAACGTTCCAGTTGTCGCAATTACCGAAACACTGCGACCTTCGAACTACTCCTACGAAAAGTGGCAGACCACCCAGCTCGCGAATCTTCTTCGTGCTCTTCAAACAGCACGGTCACAGCGAGTCCATTGATGCACCGCCCTACCGCACATCACTCAAATTCTGCACCAATACCGATCGATATAGACCCAGTCATCGAGTTCTCCGATGCCTGTGTACAGCTCAACGGTCGAACCATTTGGAGCGATGTCTCGCTCACCATCTCCACCGGCGAGTTCGCTGCAATCCTCGGTCCAAATGGAGTCGGGAAATCCACGCTTGTAAATGTGGCGCTTGGTACCTATGACCTTCACTTTGGGACGGCGAAGGTGTTCGGACACAAGCCCGGATCCCATCGCCAGGAGATCGGTTACTTACCGCAACGCCGAAGCTTCGATCCGTCTCTTCGAATTCGAGGAATCGACATCGTAACGCTCGGTCTCAACGGTCATCGCTGGGGAGTCCCAATTCCACGACGGTTGCGCCACAGCGGGAACTCTGAAAGTGAGAGTCGCGTCGCGGAGGTCATCGAACTCGTTGGAGCAACCAGCTACGCCGATCGACCGATCGGTCAGCTATCTGGTGGAGAGCAACAGCGTCTGCTCATCGCACAGTCTCTGGTTCAACGACCACGACTGCTCTTTCTCGACGAGCCACTCGATAGTTTGGATCTTCCAAATCAGGGTTCGATCGCTGCATTAATTCACCACATCAGCACAACTGAGGGTGTAACGGTGGTGATGGTGGCACATGATGTCAACCCGATCCTCCCCTATCTCGATCGTGTGATCTATATCGGCCCAGGCGGCGCGCTCTCTGGCACACCGCGCGAGGTCATCACCACTGCGAATCTGACTCGGCTGTTTAAGACACCGATCGAGGTGCTCACTACCTCTGACGGCCGTCTCGTTGTCGTCGGCCAGCCAGAAGCCCCCGCCCACCACAGCGATCGCCACCAACACGATGGTGTTCATCAAGATAATCATCTCCCAGATCCGCTCGTTCTCCGAGAACATCGCCACCACTAACGGTGTACGTGTTGGGTAGATCGTCCACGGTTCGACAAGATCGACAGCTCTCATGAACCCCCTTTCGAAAATCTCGGAGCTGTTCAGCTACCACTTCATGGTGAACGCCTATGCCGCCGGAACGATCGTTGCGGTCTGTGCCGGTGCGATCGGGTGGTTCATGGTTCTTCGACGCCAAACCTTTGCTGGGCACACTCTCGCGGTGATCGGCTTTCCGGGTGCCTCGGCAGCCGTGTTTCTTGGCCTCTCGGTATCCACGGGATATTTCGTTTCATGCATTGGCGGTGCCGTCATCATTGGACTGTTGCCCCGAGGCACAACGGGCGAAACGCGGGTGGCAGAGTCTGCAGTGATCGGCACGATCCAGGCCTTTGCGCTCGCAGCCGGGGTGCTCTTTGTCAATCTCTACCAAGGCTTTCTCAATGGCGTCACCTCACTTCTCTTTGGAAGTTTTCTGGGTATTACCAACACTCAGGTAGTTGTTCTCGGTGCCGTCTGTGGGCTCGCGACCGTTGCACTGGCGGCGATCGCTAGACCTCTTCTGTTCGCGAGTGTGGATGCCGATGTTGCATCAGCGCGTGGCGTACCTGTTCAATCGCTATCGGTGGCTTTCCTGGTGCTCCTCGGCGCGGCGGTCGCCGCAGCCAGTCAGATTACGGGCTCTCTTTTAGTTTTCGCGGTGCTTGTGATGCCAGCTGCCGCCGCACAACGGTTGACCAATAATCCTCGACGTAGCCTCGTGATCAGCATCGCTATCGCCGTTGTGATCACCTGGTTAGGGCTCTACGCGGCGTACGTCTCCTCCTACCCGGTTGGTTTTTATCTCACCTCCATTGGGTTTGTGATCTACCTCCTCGCAATAGGTAGCGAATATCTTCGATCACACCGCCCCCTTCGAACTTCATCGATACGAGCCCACCGGTGACCGAACCCTTTCACGGAATCTCGCACATGCTTGCTATTCCATTCATGGATCACGCCCTCCTTGCCGGTGGACTCATCGCGCTGGCCTCCGGAGTCGTTGGATACTTCCTCGTTCTACGAAATCAGGTCTTCACCGGCGACGCGCTCAGCCACGTTGCCTTTACCGGTGCGTTGGGAGCGCTTGCACTGGGCGTCGACCTCCACCTCGGTCTCTATCTCGGTTGCATCACGATCGCCGTTGTGATGGCAGTGCTCTCGCGCCGAGGCATCACCGACGATGTGACCATCGGCAACATCTTCTCCTTTGTCCTTGGTCTGGGGACCTTCTTCCTGGCCTACTACGCGACACATCAGATCGGTGGCACTGATGCAACAGCCGGCGTGAGCGTGCTCTTCGGGTCGATCCTTGGGCTCTCTTCGTCACAGACGACCTTTGACGTTTTCGTGGCGCTCGCGGTCATCATCGCCATTGTGATCATTGGTCGTCCTCTGCTCTTTGCGAGTATTGACAGTGCCGTCGCAGAGGCTCGTGGAATGCCTGTTCGAGCTCTTGGTGTCGTATTTTTGGTCCTTGTTGGCGTCACCGCCGGCGAGGCAACTCAGGCGGTGGGGGCACTCCTGCTTCTCGGCCTTCTTGCAACCCCAGCTGGAGCGGCCCAACGCCTGACCACCCATCCCTACACTGCGATGAGTTTTAGCGCAGTGATCGCACTGGCCTCGGTTTGGATCGGACTCTGCCTCTCCTACGCACAGCCAGTGCTCCCCCCAAGCTTTTCGATACTGGCCATCGCTACTTCGATCTATCTGGGGAGCTGGGCCATCTCAGCATGGCGATCACGAGTTCGCGGATCGGGTAAAACAGCTCGGTCGACCTACACTTCGCTGAGATAGATGTGAAGAGATCGGGAACGAGTACGCAGCCAGTGAACGTTTCGATTGCAACAGAACGCTCGAAGACAGCACCGCTGCTCATCGGGTTCATTCCCTTCGCGCTCGTTGGCGCCACGGTGATCTTCAATCTGATCACCCTGCATGCCGAGACGACCTCGGTTCCCTACCTCAATGACGGTGCGATTCACTCAGAGATGGTGCGCGTCGCAACCCAACAGCTTCGAGCAGGACACCTTCCGCTTACCGGATGGTTCCCCCAGCTCGGCGAGGGTTCGCCGCAGTTCCTGCACTATCAGAGTCTTGGAGCGATGCTGACCGGAGGGATCGGACTCCTCACCGGCCCCAACGTTGCCTACGCGTGGGTGCTCTACCTGGTGCTAGCTACCTGGCCAATCAGTATCTTCATCGCGATCCGACTGCTCGGATTCGATCGCCTCAGCGCAGGCTTCGGTTCGATGGTCTCACCGTTTGTGATCAGCGTCTTGGGCATTGGGTACGAGCAGCAAGCCTACTTTTCGATTGGCTATGGGCTTTGGAGTCAACTCCTCGCGATGTGGATGCTTCCCCTTGCTTGGGGATTCAGCTGGCGTGCGATGCAGGATCGTCGTGCACTCCTTCCCGCGACCATTTTTGTTAGTGCGACGATCGCCTTTCATTTTCTCACTGGCTACTTAGCCATCTTTGGCGTCATCGTTGCATTCGTCTGTAGCACGAACAAGCTTCGGATTCGCCTACGAAATCTTGCAGAACTTGTCATCGCGGTTGGGTTGACTAGTGCGTGGGTGATTGTGCCGCTGGTGAAGTTTCGGACCTGGGCATCGATCAATGAGTTTTTACAGCACGGACCTGACGTCAACTCCTATGGAGCAAGACGGGTGCTCTCTTGGCTTGCGATGGGCCAACTCTTTGATGCACACCGCTGGCCAGTTTTGACCACCACACTCTTTCTCGGTCTGATTTTCATCATGGTGCGGGCTCGGCGCGACCCTGCCGCGCGGAACATTCTTGTCCTATTCATCGTCTGTCTCCTTCTGTTCTTCGGGCGCACAACATTTGGACCACTCTTCAGACTGCTGCCAGGAGGTGCCGACCTCTTCCTGCGGCGCTTTCTCATGGGAGTTCAGCTCGCAGGGATTGTCATCGTCGGTGTCGCGCTCTCTTCGCTCGCACGAGCACTCGCTGGTCACCTTTTGTGGATAAGTCGCAGGGGAGCCTCAGGCAGCGACCCGCTGCTCGTTACCAGGCGAACTCTTGGCCTGTTGCTACTCGTCTTG
>CAIVND010000143.1 GCA_903907185.1 uncultured Acidimicrobiaceae bacterium | reverse complement strand
GCGAGTGGACCGGCTACTACTCCGGTGGCACCGCAGAGATCCTCACCGCCGAGGTCACACGGATCTATCACCGAAACGACCCGATCAATCTTGGTGCGCCCCCCGGCAAACCACCGAACGATTACTCGTATATGCGCTGCGTCATGAAATCTGCGATGGTTACCGACGGACTGGTGGCCGCTGGACTTCCTGGACTCAAGAATGTCTGGCTGCATGAGGTTGCCGGCGGCCGACTTCTGACCGTTGTATCGATCGAACAGCTCTATCCCGGTCACAGTAGGCAGACGGCCTACCTTGCTGCTCAGCACCCCTCAGCGGCGTACATGAACCGCTTCGTCATCGTCGTCGATCAAGACGTCAACCCTCGTGACTTGGGCGAGGTCATCTGGGCGATGTCTACTCGCTGTGACCCCGCGAAAGATATTGAGATCATGGCGAACACCTGGGGAAGTCGCGTCGACCCACTCTCGGTCGGAGGGCCCCCCTACTACAACAGTCGGGCGATCATCGATGCGTGCCGTCCCTTTGAACGGCTAGCGGACTTCCCGAAGGTCGTCACCGCGAGTCACGATCTCCTCGATCGCGTGGCAGAGCGCTGGCCAGAACTGCGCCAATGACCATCTTGAACCGTCACGCACTTGGCGAGCGCTCGAGTTTCGACGGCCCGGACGGAACCCTCTCGTACTACCGCACCGGCACGGGAGAGCCCCTCATCCTGCTGCACTCACTCGCTCTCAGCGCACCACTTTGGGCAGGAATTGTCGATGATTTCAGTGCAACGCACGACGTCGTCGCACTTGATCAACGAGGGCATGGACAATCGACCTGGTCCAAAGAGGACTTCTCAATCGCTGACCTTGCCAATGACGTCATCGCGCTGATGGATCATCTCGGCCTTGCCTCTGCTGACGTACTTGGACTTTCCATGGGTGGAAGTGTCGCGCTTACCCTTGCGGGCCTTTACCCCGACCGTGTACGGAGACTCGTGCTCTGCGATACCACTGCTTGGTACGGAAGCGATGCTCCCGAAGCTTGGCGCGAGCGGGCAACGCAGGCCGCGAGCCGAGCCCGTTATCTTCAGATCGCCTTTCAGGTCGACCGTTGGTACTCCGAAGAGTTTCGCCGACACCACCCCGAGCAGGTCTCGCTCGCGACGGGACTGTTCCTTAGCTGTACTCCGGCGGTACATGCAGCGGCCTGCCGTTGCCTTGGAGCATTCGATTCGCGAGATCTCCTCGGTCAGATCACCGCGTCAACTCTGGTGATCTGTGGTGAGGGCGATCTGGCGACACCCCCAGAGATGGCGAAGACGATCGCTGATGGCGTCGACGGTGCCGAACTGGTCATCGCTCCGGGACGACACTTTTCGATCTTTGAGTCGGAAAGTCTCCGTCAGATCATCGTTCGCCATCTCAACGGCGAGACCGTCTCATTCTCTTTCGGTGACGATCTCTCCTCGACTTGCTGTAAGACTTCACATGGGGCGGTGCGGTGAAACCTCGATACTTCGAATACCACCAGCCAACCTCAATCGACGACGTCCTTGAGTTGCTCAGCGAATATGGCGATGAGGCCAAGATCCTTGCAGGTGGACAGAGTCTCATCCCGATGTTGAACTTTCGGATCGCCTCGCCTGCTCACCTCATCGATATCAATGGCGTCGCCGGACTGGACCAGTTGAACCTCACACCCGAGGGCGTCCAGATAGGGGCCACGGCGCGCCAACGCACCGTTGAGAACGCGCCGGAGATCGCTCTTTCCTATCCACTCGTACGACGAGCCCTCGTCCAAGTTGCCCACCCGCAGATTCGAAACCGTGGCACCTTCTGTGGCAGTGTCGCACATGCTGATGCATCGGCCGAACTGCCATCGGTCGTCTTGGCTCTCGGCGCCCAGATCATTGCTCGGTCGAGTCGAGGCGAGCGAACCATCCCAGCAAAGGATTTCTTCGAGTTCCACCTTGTTACCGCTCTGTCAGCCGACGAACTTGTCGTTGAGATCCAACTCCCACCTCTCGCAGCCGGGTCAAATGGAACCTACGTAGAGATCGCTCGACGTGCGGGCGACTTCGCCCTCGCGGGGGTCGCCGCCCAGGCGGTGATCGATGAGGGTGGAACCGTCCAGTCGCTCCGCATGGCATGTTCTGGCGTTGGTCCGGTCCCTCAACTTCTCGAAGAGGCAGCGCAGCTCGCCATTGGATCAGACCTCTCCGACGAGCTGCTCCTCGAGATCGACAACATCGTCCGGACAACAATTGATCCTCCCGATGACGTCCATGCATCAGCCAACTACCGGCGAGTGGTCACGGGCACGGTTGTTCGGCGGGCGTTGAAACAACTTCGCGATGAGTCAGGGAGCAACCATGACTGAGCAAGAACAGATCACAACCGATCTTCATCCACTGCACCTGACGGTAAATGGAAAAGACGTTGACAGCGTCCTCGACAGCCGGATCAGCCTCGCCGACTTTCTCCGTCACGAACTCCGGCTCACCGGTACGCATCTCGGCTGCGAACAGGGAAGCTGTGGTGCCTGCACGGTGATCGTCGACGGCGTAGCGGTTCGGTCCTGTCTCATGTTTGCAGTCCAGCTCAATGGATCAACTGTCGAGACGGTCGAGTCGCTTTGCGTTGATGGTCAACTGAGTCGGTTGCAGCAGGCCTTTCATGAAGAGCACGCCCTGCAGTGTGGCTTTTGTACCTCTGGTTTTCTCATGTCACTCACCGCGCATCTGCGTGAACATCAGGTCACGAACGACCAAGAGGCACGCGAGGCGCTCAGTGGAAATATCTGTCGATGCACGGGCTACGCCGGAATGGTCAAGGCACTTCTCGCAGTCGGAGATGGGGAGTCAACAACACAATGACCGACACAACAACGATCTCGAGCGGTCACAAGACCGTCACGGGAACAGGGGTCAAGCGTCGTGAGGACCGTCGCCTGCTCACCGGAGAGGGAAAGTTCCTCGATGACCTCAACTTCTCGGAGTTTCTTGAAGCGGCAATCGTGCGGAGCACCGTTGCCCATGCTCGTGTCCGATCGATCGATGTCAGCGGCGCCATCGATCTTCCAGGAGTTGCCGGGGTCTACACCGCCGGTGATCTCGAGGAGCTCCTCCAAAACCTTCCGCCAAAAGTTGTCCATCCCGATATGAGCCACCGGGTCCGGTTCCCCATCGTCCTCGATGAGGCCTGCTATGTGGGCGAGATCATCGCCGTGGTCGTCGCGGAGAACCGACGCATCGCTGAAGATGCTGTTGACCTCGTCATCGTCGACTACGAACCGTTGCCGGTTGTCGCCTCAACTGCGTCGGCACTCGACAAGGATGGACCGATCGCGCACCTCGACGCACCCGACAACGTCTGTGTGCACATCACCCAAAAGGCCGGTGACCCCGATGGGGCACTTTTAAGTGCCCCGCATGTGCTCTCGGAGACCTTCGTGATCTCTCGGGGTGGAGGTCACTCCATGGAGGGCCGCGCCGTCGCTGCGCGATTTGACGAGGTTGCTGGCGAACTCACCGTCTGGGACGCAACACAGGCACCGCACTATGCCCGCCAGATGCTCGCTGTTTTCTACGAGATGACCGAAGATCAGATCCGGGTCATCGCACCAGAGGACGTCGGTGGAGGGTTTGGACCAAAGGCACAGTTTTATGGTGAGGAGGTCCTCATCCCCTTTCTCGCGAAGAAGCTTGGACGTCCAATCAAGTGGATCGAAGACCGCTGGGAGAACTTTGTCTCCTCGGCACCCGAGCGAACCCAGACGCACCGAATGTCCGTTGGCTTTGATGATGAGGGCAAGCTCATCGTGATCAAAGACATCTTCGAACATGACCAGGGTGCGTACTGTCTTGGTCTACAGGTTCCCTCAATCACCATGTCGACCCTACCTGGACCCTACAAGATCGCCAATATTCACTCTGAACTGTTCTCCTGCTACACCAACATGGTCCCAACGAGTTCGCTACGAGGAGCCGGCAGACCGCAAGCTGTCTATGTCATGGAACGCATGATGGACCGCATCGCTGAGCACCTTGGCATCGCGCCGGAGGAGGTTCGCCGGAGAAACTTGATTCAAGCCGATGAGTTCCCCTACGCGGTTGGTCTCCTCTTTCGAGATGGAAGCCCCCTGACCTACGACAGCGGGAACTACCCCGGACTGCTCGAAAAGGCAGAGAGTCGAATCGACCTCAGTGCATTTCGTGATCGACAGATCCGAGAGCGCAAGGAGGGCCGATTCCTTGGCGTCGGTATCGGGATGTGCGTAGAGGGAACCGGACTTGGGCCCTATGAGGGAGCACGTGTCCGCCTCACGAACTTTGGAAGGATCATGCTCACTTTGGCCGCGGCCCCCCAGGGCCAGGGCTATCAAACGGTCTACGCGCAGCTGGCGGCGGACGCACTCAACCTTGATATGGATGTGATCGACGTCCGCCATGGTGATACGGGAAATATCCCCTTCGGCCAAGGCACCTTTGGCTCTCGGGTCACAGCGAACGCTGCGCCCGCCGTTGTCGATGCCTGTACCCAACTGAAGGGCGACCTTGTCAAAGCTGCGTCGATGCTTCTCGGGGTTCCAGTCGATCAGATCGAGCTCTCTGGAACTGGGGCGTTCGTAGTTGACGATCCCGAACGCACCATGTCGCTGCTTGAGATCACCCGTGCCTTTAACGTTGGGCGCCACGGTATTGCGGTAAAGCCTGGTTCGCCGGTGGGTCTTGAACGGACCGCCTACTTCACCCCTGAGCGAGCTGCCTACTCAAGTTCCATCAATATCTGCGTCGTCGAGGTCGATCCGGAGACGGGTATGGTCGAACTGCTCCGATCGGTACTCGTTCACGACTGTGGAACCGTACTGAACCCGCTGCTCGTCGACGGACAGGTGTACGGGGGGTTTGCCCATGGAGTTGGGAACGCCCTCTACGAAGAGATGCACTTCGACGAGAGCGGGCAACCACAGACCGTCAGTTACCTTGACTACGCGCTTCCTGGCGCGCTCGAACTCGTCACCCCTGAGCTCGTCGACCAAGAGACACCAAGTCCGCTCAACCCGCTTGGAGTAAAGGGCGTAGGAGAGTCGGGAACAATTCCTACTCCTGCGGCGATTGCGAACGCGGTAGAAGATGCACTTCGACCCTTTGGCGCGCGGTTCAACCGTTTACCGATTACTCCAATGCGCGTCCTTGACGCGCTTGGTGTACTTGATTAACTGGATCGTTATCTGTTGGGTCGTTGCGACCTCATCGGCCGGTCGCAGAACAGCGTCAGTATCGATACATCTCCGGCTTGTATGGCCCATCGACGGAGACGCCGATATAGGCCGCTTGGCGCTCTGACAGTCTTGTCAACTCAACGCCAAGGGCGTCGAGGTGTAGACGGGCCACCTTCTCATCGAGGTGCTTCGGTAGCACGTAGACACCAACGGGATACTCGTCGAGCTTGGTGAACAGCTCAATCTGCGCGATCGTCTGATTGGTGAACGAGTTCGACATCACAAAGCTCGGGTGACCAGTTGCATTTCCGAGGTTCAACAGCCGTCCCTCAGAGAGCACAATGATCGCGTGGCCGTCGGGAAAGATCCACTTGTCGACCTGCGGCTTGATGTTCACACGTTCGATACCCGGAAACGCGGTAAGACCAGCCATATCGATCTCATTATCGAAGTGTCCGATGTTCCCAACGATCGCCTGATTCTTCATCTTCGCCATGTGTTCGACCGTAAGAATGTCAACATTGCCGGTCGCGGTGACGAAGATGTCGACGAGTCCGACAACCGAATTAATCGTTTTGACCTCGTAGCCCTCCATCGCTGCTTGGAGTGCACAGATCGGATCGATCTCCGCGATAATGACCCGGGCTCCCTGGCCGCGAAGGGAATCGGCACATCCCTTGCCCACATCACCGAAACCAACGACGAGGGCGACCTTTCCACCGATCATCACATCGGTCGCGCGGTTGATGCCATCGATTAGCGAGTGACGACAGCCATAGAGGTTGTCAAACTTCGACTTCGTGACGGAGTCGTTGACGTTGATCGCAGGAAAGAGGAGCTCCCCAGCGTGAAACATCTCATAGAGGCGGTGGACACCGGTCGTTGTCTCTTCGGTAACGCCCATGATCTCCTCAGAGATCTTGGTCCATCGACCAGCATCTTGCGCGAGCGAACGGGTCAACAGGCCAAGTACGACGGCATATTCCTCCGAGTCGGCCGTTGCAGGATCTGGAACGACACCTGCGCGCTCGAACTCGACACCCTTGTGCACCAGCATGGTTGCGTCACCACCATCATCGAGAATCATGTTTGGCCCAGCGTTGTTCGGCCAGCTCATCGCCTGTTCAGTGCACCACCAATACTCGTCAAGTGACTCGCCCTTCCATGCATAGACAGGGACTCCTGAGGGTGCCTCTTGCGTACCCTTTCCCACCACGATCGCGGCCGCGGCGTGGTCCTGTGTCGAGAAGATGTTGCAACTCGCCCAACGGACCTCGGCACCTAATGCCACAAGGGTCTCGATGAGAACTGCAGTCTGAATGGTCATATGCAACGACCCAGTGATCCGTGCACCCTTGAGCGGCTTTGACTTACCAAACTCTGTCCGCATCGCCATCAGACCCGGCATCTCATTCTCTGCGAGGTCAATCTCCTTGCGACCAAATGCTGCGAGCGAAAGGTCCGCAACCTTAAAATCTGTGACAACTGCCATCTTGTTCTCCTACATTCTCTCTGCGTGGGTTTGGGATAGGTCGCGGCACCGTGATGGCCACAACCACATTGCAGTAGGTAGGTTCGCGGGCTCGCGATCTCCAAAGCACAGGGTAAAGGGCAACAATCCCTCGGTCCGTGCTCCCTTCGATCAACTATAGAGGGCCGACCCACCGCCGTGGACCATGCTCATAGCCATTCGACCTCCTCATGAGCCAGCTACCGCCAATTCTTTGACTAGGGCTACGATGGAGCACCTCCCCGGAAGGTTCACATGGCATTCGGTATCAAACTGGTAGGCAATGACCTCTTTGTTCCCTGTGTCGATGGCATCGACCGGCCGTATGTCAACCTTGATGCAGCAGCCTCAACCTCCGCACTCGTCGAAGTTTCCGATGCGGTCACCGATTTTCTGCCGTGGTACTCAAGCGTGCACCGAGGCACCGGGTTCAAGTCGCAACGTTCAACTCAAGCCTACGAGCAAGCGCGCGAATCAGTTCTGAGATTTGCCAACCGCGCTGGCAGGGATGACATCGCGGTGTTCTGTCGCAATACAACAGAGGCGATTAACCAGCTCGCCTACCGCATGCGATTCTCTTCGGACGACGTCGTTGTCACTACCGTGGTTGAACACCATGCCAACCTCCTTCCCTGGGGCCGAGTAGCCACCAGGCGATTCGTTGAGTGCAGAGCCGATGGCACCTTCTCCGCCGAGGATGTCACGAGAGCACTTGCGGAGTCACCGAAGCCAAAGCTCCTCACAATCACGGGAGCATCGAACGTCTCTGGATGGCTGCCGCCACTTGAGGCGATCATCGAGGCAGCACACCGCCATGACGTTCCGGTCCTTGTCGACGCGGCACAACTCGCGCCGCACCGACCGCTCCCAGCACAGGCGGACTTCATCGTCTTTAGTGGACACAAGATGTACGCGCCCTACGGTGCTGGAGTTCTCATTGGTCCGAGAGAGTTCTTCCGAGAGGGCGACCCCTTCCTTGCGGGTGGCGGAGCGGTTGAACTCGTTGACCTCGACGAGGTCGTTTGGAGTGAGCCTCCCGATCGTGAGGAGGCTGGCTCTCCAAACGTTATCGGCGCCATCGCCCTCGGAGCAGCAGCGAGTCGCCTCCTTGAGATCGGCTTCGAAGAGATTTTGCGACACGACCAGGAGCTTGCCACACTGTTGCGCTCCGGGATCAAGTCCATCTCGGGTGTCACCCTTCTTGGACCGTCGCTTGAGACCGATACGCTGCCCGTCGCCTCATTCGTTGTCGATGGGATGCCTCACGCACTCATCGCAGCACGTCTCAGTGCAGAATTTGGCATCGGTGTGCGCAATGGCTGCTTCTGCGCCCATCCCTACCTCGTCCGTCTCCTCGGACTGTCACCATCTGAGGTTGATCGATTCCGACACGGTGCGCGAAACCACATCCGTTCATCTCTGCCTGGTGCCGTACGCGCCTCCACGGGGATCTCTACCACTCACGAAGAGGTTGTGGAGTTGCTTCGTGCACTTTCGGAGATCGTGCAACATCGGACACCTTCGTTCGACTACGTCAGCGACCCGGTGACCGGCGAGTACTGGCCGGAGGGATTTGCTCGACCCGATGAGGATCTCGGTAAGAACTCAATCTGTAGCCCGGGATAACGAGATGACCACTGCAGAACATCCAGAGTTGCTGGACAAAGAGATTGAGGTGACGGTCGAATCACCGGCCGCGGGAGGTGGATTTGTCGGCCATGCACCAGACGGCCGAGTGGTCTTTGTCCGCCACGCAATCGCTGGAGAACGCGTTCGAGCCATCGTTACCGAGGAGACAAGAACCTACCTGCGCGCCGATGCCATCCACATCATCGACCCCTCGCCGGACCGTGTTGACCCACCCTGCCCACACGCCGGACCAGGAAAGTGCGGAGGGTGCGACTACCAACACATCGATCTCGATGCTCAGCGAAAGTTCAAAGCATCACGGATCAAAGAGCAACTTCATCGACTCGCAGGTGTTGATCTCGATGTACACGTCGTTGGTGTTGTGGGAGATGAGGGTGGCCTCGGGTGGCGATCACGCGTCGGCTACGGGGTCGATGTGGACGGTCACGTTGGTCTTCGTCGTAATCGCTCTCACGACCTCGTGCGCATCGACCACTGCCCACTTGTCAGTCATGCCGTTAACGCGGTCGGAGTAGAGCGCGAGGAGTGGCGTGGTGTCGAGGAGCTCGACGTCTTCTCCTCTGCCGATGGAAAATTCAACGTGATCGAGCTTGACACAGGAAAGAATCGCGTCGAGGCGGTTCCGCGGCTTGCGGCCGATCTTGTCATCAATCGCCACGTTCATATTGGAAAGGGCCGCGTCGAGACTTCGGTTCTCGGTCGCAAATTTTCGATAAGTGCGGGGGTCTTTTGGCAGATC
>CAIVND010000142.1 GCA_903907185.1 uncultured Acidimicrobiaceae bacterium | reverse complement strand
TCGCAGCAAAGTCATAGCGAACCGGTGTTCGAAGTGTCTCTGCTGCGACCTGACGGGCTCCCTACCATCTGCGGTACGAGCTAGCTCTTTGCAGACAGAGCCTGACGCTCTAGGTTGGAATGAGCGAGATCGTTGATCATCGACGAACGTTGGGGGAGGCCAGAGTTGGTTGCTATGACCGGAGTTATCTCCGCAGATACTCATCTCGAGATCGATTCCAAGTGGTGGGCTGACCGAGTTCCCGAGATTCACCGAGCACGGGTGCCTCGCGTTGTCCGACTGCCCGACGGTGGAGACGGTTGGATCGTTGAGGGAATTCCCCTCCGCGAGATTCCGCAGGACCTTTATGGTGGCAAAGGTCGCGGTAGGTGGACGCCATTTGGCCAGAGCTATGAGGCAACCGCGGGAACGGGAACCGCTGAGCAACGACTCGAAGAACAGGAAAAAGATGGTGTCTCTGCTGAGCTGATCTTCCCGGGGGTTTCTGGACCAGGGCTGTGGCGAAATATTCGCGACGACGATGCCTATCTCGCGGTCGTTCGTGCATACAACAGTTATCTCGCCGAAGAGTACTGTGCCACCTCACCTGACCGTCTCTTTGGTGTTGGTGTCATTCCGCAGACGAACGTTGATGATGCAATTGCCGAGATGCAATGGTGCAAGCAAGCGGGGCTGCGTGCAATTTTGCTCACGCGGTTTCCGAATGGTTCTGGTGTCCCAAAGCCCTCCGATGATCCATTTTGGCAAGAGGCACTCAACCTCGAGATGGCGGTCACTGCACATGGTGAGATCAATCGGTCTGGTGTGAGCTCAATCATTGAGTATCCCAATGCCAAACCCGGCGTGGTCGATCGAATACACGGGTCGGCTCAGTTTGCTGAGCAGGTGACAAAGATGGCGCGCGGAGCTGGTGTGAACGCCGTGCAGTTGGTGCTCTCTGGCGTCTTTGACCGCTTTCCTGATCTTGAGATCCTCTTTGCTGAGACGCAGATTGGTTGGATCCCTCTCTTTCTCGAGGTGGCTGAGCAACGATTTGAGCGTCATCACATCTGGGCCGAGGATCTGCTTGGGTGGACACCCTTAAAGAACGGAAGCGTAAGTGAGTACATTCGCCGCCACTGTTACTGGGGCTTTCAAAAAGATCTGACCGGTATTGCCATGCGCGATCACATTGGTGTGGAGCGCCTCGTTTGGGGCTCAGACTTTCCTCATCAAGAATCAGATTGGCCAAATTCCATGGAGATCATTGCAGCCAACTTTGCCTCCGTTCCTGAGGTCGAGGCCGACCTCATGTCTCGAGGAAACATCGCGCGGTTCTTGAGACTCGAGTAGTGGCGTAGACCTTCATTGGGGGTGAAGGTTTCAAATGAGTAGTGCTTGCGTATACGACAAGGGGGCGGGGATGCAGATGTTTACAAAGGAAAACTTTGTGTCGCGGATGTCTACCTCAGTGCGATGCAAGGTCTGGACGATGTCGCGCCCACCTTCGACGATGAGATTGCGGTAGGTGGAACCGATCTGCCCCGTTCCTGAGGAGAGGAGATCTTCTTGGAAAAGATACCGACCGGTAGATGGACGAGGTTTCGAAGGTTGTTGAAAGGATACGTATGCCTGCTCAGCTGAACTTCAGTCAAGAGAACTAATGGAAACGGAGCCGATTAAGGATCCAATATCTATTGGCGTACTCGGCCTTGGGACTGCGGGTCGAAACGCAGTAAAGGTAGCTTCGAGTTCAAAGTATGTGACAGTTGCTGCAGTCTGTGATATCAATATCGAGACAGCCTCGACGATCGGCCGCATTTCGAATGTGCCGGGCTATACAAGCATCGAGCAGCTTTGTGATGACCCGAACGTTGAAGCGGTGTATCTGTCGACACCTACCTACCTTCATCTAGCCAATGCTCTGCAACTCGCGAGTGCCGGTAAGCATCTTCTTGTTGAAAAGCCTGTCGTCAAAGATGGTTCTGAAGGAGAGGCACTAGTCACTCTCGCGAAGGACTTTCGAATCAACATCATGGCCGTCAATACTCGAGGGCGCGATGCTCCAATCCGAGCGATGGCGCGGATAGTTCAAGAGGGCTCAATCGGGAGTGTTCTCTCTTTGACAAATATCTGCTACACGGATTGGGTTATCCGACCTCGTTTTCCGTACGAACTCGTCACTGCGCTCGGTGGTGGGGTCGCATTTCGACAGGCACCACATCAAGTTGAGATCGCTCGGACCATCATCAATCGGCCAGTAGTCGCAGTTACCTCCATCGCAGGGAGATCTCCATCTCCAGTAGATACGGTGGGAAATTACAGTGCGCTCCTTGAATTCTCCGGCGGAATCTCTGCCACTTTGGTCTACAACGGCTATGGGTATTTCAATACTGCAGAACTTACCTACGGGAAGGGCGAGAGCGGGCGAGAGTTTGATCCAGAGTCCTCTGCCCGATTGCGTCAAAACGAATCGTGGTCCCTCGACAAATATGGCGACGCCGGTCTCGCGGTTCGTGATCGTGGACCGTCCACTGACGCAGCGACTTCGCAGCGACGCTGGGGGTTTGTCGGACTGACGATCGTGAGCGGTGAGAGCGGTGATCTCCGCCAGTCAGAGGGCGGTGTGACGGTCTATGACAAAGATGGATTTCACCAAGAAGATTGCTCAATGGATATTGGTGGATTGGATGTCGATTTTGCTGATTTTTATGTTGCGTTGCGCCGTAACGACAAACTGGAACACGATGCCCGATGGGGGGCCGCGACCGTCCAAATCTGCGAAGCGATTTGGAATTCACATTGTGAGGGTCGTCGAATCGAGCTGTGAATGATGTTTGAGTGAGAGCTAGGGGAGGGGGAGATCGGTCATTTTGGCAATAAGTGACCGTGAAAAGTGGTGAATCTGCAGTCGTAACTATTCAGATCAAATTTGGGGGGAAAAGTGACATTTAGAAGAGGGAAACATCTGAGATCTGTCGGGCTAGCAATGGCGGCCGTCTGCGCTTCGGCGGTGACCGTGCCGCTGCTGACAGCATCGTCTGCGCAGGCGTCTACTGGATGCCGAAGCGCGAATGGGGTGAAGATCACCGATCGACAGGTCTGTATTGGTTTGAAATTCTATGCCGGCAAGACCATCGCTTGGGATGCGCTTGGAGTAGTGGGTAATCCATTTGATATCTACGCTCGTGCCTTTGCGCCTTATCTTCAGCAGTTTCTTGGCGCAAACGTTCAGATAACGAATTACCCGCTCGGGAACACAACGATGGGACAGGACCTCAACGCTCACAGCGTTCCTGACGGACTGACAATTGGAAATCTGAACGAACTCAGTGATGTTGCCTCAATACTTACCAACACACCGGGTCTGAATTTCAATCCGTCGCGTCTTGCCTGGATCTCAAGCACCGGT
>CAIVND010000141.1 GCA_903907185.1 uncultured Acidimicrobiaceae bacterium | reverse complement strand
GTGCTCGCCGTGCATACCGGGCAATTCGGCGACGGGATTACCCAGCTGTCTCAGATCAATAGCACGACGCCGGTCTTGACCAGGACGTCGGGAACGATCAACACGCTTACTCGTGTCTTCTTCGGCGTCCTCGGTATAACTCCTCGGTATATTACGGGATACTCGTCCTCGGGACTTGAGGAGACAGGGTTCCTGCGAGGCGATGGTCCAGTCATGGTCGATTCGTCGTTGTCGGTCGGAAGTTACATTCAAGGAAAACAAGCCATCGGTCTCGCAGTCAACTCGAAGCCACCGGTCGGCCTTGCCTATCGAGCGCTACTCGATAATTTGCCAACCTTTAAACAGATAATTGACGCTGCACATCTCACCACTGCGAAGCAGAAGAAGGAAGTTGCTGCGTTTAACTATCTCAACAGTTCAAACGGCACGCCCACGGTTGTTCAGACGGGGGTTCCAATTGCTCGCGTCGACGCGCTGCGAGCTGCCTTTGTTTGGATGTACACACAACCAGCTCTCAAGACCACACTCCTCGGTGGTGGCGTAAGTCCGAAGGTTGTGTCACCGGTCGTTGCAAAGCAGACGTACCTGCAATTGATGAAGGTCGCGTCTCGGGTGTCGGGCTTTATGCAGCAATAACTCGAATCGTCCTTGGTGCCACATCTGTGAAGAGCCTGTGCTGACCACAGCCCCGTGGTACCAAGGACGATTGGTTTCGTGCCCTCTTTATGGTCGATTGCCCAAATATGGAGACTTTACGTACTGGCGAGAAGACCCCGTGGGTTTCCTTTCCGAGTTCACCCAGATTTTGCAATGTGTTCTAAATCATCAGATTCGAGGTTGTAAAGACGAAGTTGCCCGGGATCGCAATGAACCAGGCTTCTTTTTCCTCCAGTGATCGTTTTCGTGATCGGCCTTGAATCCTGGTTTATTTCTCTGCGGAAGAATCATCTGCAATCACTTTTTCGCCGAGAAACTACATGCCGAAGCCGGTGAACGTCTTGTTTTTCAATGAATAATCGTTAGATCCTTGATCGCGGCACGAAAATGTATTGACATCGAAATATCAGTTTGTTAGCATCAGAAAATGACGTAGCAGCCGAATTTTGATGCTTTAGGGGGGATCAAATGCTGACGAGTGAAGAGAACGAGCGACTGAGTCAAGTAGGTCCAGGTACACCCGGTGGTGAACTACTTCGCCGTTACTGGTACCCCGTGTGCAGCGTTGAGGATCTTGCAAACAACCCCCTGCGCACTCAGCAGATCCGACTCTTAGGTGAAGATCTCGTCGTATATCGAGATCGATCGAACAATCTCGGAGTCGTCGATCTTTTTTGTCCCCATCGTCGAGCAAGCCTCGCGTACGGCATTGTTGAGGCTGATGGCATCCGCTGTCAGTATCACGGTTGGAAGTTTGATGCTGAGGGAAAATGCACGGAGCAACCGTTCGAAGACACGGTGCAGCCAAGCGGTCGACTTCGCGATCACTGTACCGTCAAGGCCTATCAGGCGCAAGAGCTCGCTGGCCTTATCTTCGTTTATATGGGTCCAACACCTGCACCCTTGCTGCCAAGGTGGGGAATACTCACCTGGGAAGAGACGGTACGAGATATTGCAATAACGAACCTTCCATGTAATTGGCTTCAAGCGCAGGAGAACTCACTCGACAGCACGCATACCGAGCACTTGCACGATTACGCGATGAACTATTTTCGCCAGGTCTTTGCTGGTGAAGAGCCAACTTTTGACAGAACGAGATGGCACACGGACATC
>CAIVND010000140.1 GCA_903907185.1 uncultured Acidimicrobiaceae bacterium | reverse complement strand
TCGTCATCGCCCACTTCCACCAAGTCCTCTTTGGCTCTGCCGTCTTTGGTGGCTTTGCGGGTCTGACCTACTGGTACCCAAAGATGTTTGGTCGGATGTTGCGTGAGGGTCTTGGAAAGATCTCCTTCTGGCTGATGTTCATCGGTTTCTGGATCACCTTCATGCCGCAGTATCTGCTCGGTCTGCGTGGCATGCCTCGGAGGATCGCGGAGTACTCACAGAGCACCGGCTGGACGGGACTGAACCGCCTCTCGACCATCGGTGCCTACATGCTGTTTCTCTCGGTTGCCGTATTGATGGTCAACTTCTACATCTCGTGGCGACGGCCGGTCCCAGCACCAGATAACCCCTGGGATGCTGGCACCCTTGAGTGGGCGACTACCTCTCCTCCTCCGCACCACAACTTCAACTCGATTCCACCGATCCGTTCGGAGCGTCCGGTTTGGGACTTCAACCATCCAGAGCACACAACGGTCGCCCTGCACGGGAAACTGACGGAGGAGTCAACCCATGAAGGTTGAGTCGTATTTCCTGCTCTTCCTCTCTGCCTGTGGAGCGATATTTGCTGCGCTGTACTGGTTTCTTTCGAAAGAGAACAGCGGCTCGGTGATGTTGGTCGCAACCTGTTTGCTTGGCCTGTTGCCGGGGAGTTATTACCTGTGGTGGTCTCGACGGATGACGCCGCGAGCCGAAGACAGCGCAACCGCAGAGCCGAGCGATGGTGCCGGCATCGTTGGTGCCTTTCCAAGTACCAGCATCTGGCCATTTGTGATCGGCGTCAGTGCGCTATTGGTCGGGCTCTCACTCATCTTTGGTGTGTGGTCAGCGGTGGTCGGTCTCAGCGTGGCGATCATTGGAGTATTCGGTGTCATCGCTGAGAGTCGACACGGTGGAGCCTCGCGTCACTAGCTCACCAACAGTTTGGATCTGCCGTTAACGCTTTGTGCGACGAGAGAAGTGAAAGACAAAGCCGGCAAGCGTCAGCATCGCGACGATAAAGAGACCAAAGACGATGTCGAAGGTGATCGGCGTGTTCGAAGCGATCACGAGTTGTCTCCTCCAATTCTGACGAGCCCTTCCTGCGCACAGCTGGCAAGCAGTGTGCCATCAAGGTCGTAAAGCGATCCCTGTGAGAGGCCTCTCGCACCGTAGGCAACTGGACTGGTGACATCGTAAAAAATCCATCTGTCGACGCGCGCGGGACGGTGGAACCAGATGCAGTGGTCGAGGCTTGCGCCGAAGAAAGCCGTGTCAAAGAGTGAGAGGTTGTGACGCATCAAAATCGTGCTGACGAGAGTCAGGTCGGAGATGAAGGTCATGATCGCCGCATGAAGTAGTGGGTCATCGCCGAGTGGCTCTTTGGCACGAAACCAAAGCTGTTCTCGTTTTAGGGTTCCTGGTCGGGCCCGCCAGGGCGCCTCGCCGATGAATCGGATGTCGAATCCATTCGCCTCAAGGTACGAGAGTGCAGGACCATAACGTCGATCATCGGGCACCTCGAGTGGGGGGAGTGCATCTGGATTGGTGATATCTGCGACGGCATCTTGGTGGGTGAGGCCCTCCTCGTCGTCTTGGAAGGAGCAGGTGAGGCTGAAGATCGCCTGACCGTGTTGAATTGCCAACACGCGACGTGTGACAAAAGATCGGCCGTCACGGATCCGTTCCACCTGGTAGAGGATAGGAATTGAAGGGTCGCCGGGGCGGAGAAAGTAGGCATGGAGCGAGTGCACTCTGCCGTGATCGGTGGTTCGACCAGCGGCGATCAACGCCTGCGCGGCGACCTGTCCACCAAAGACCCGAGTCCGATTACCGAGGTTTTGACCCCGAAAGATATTGACCTCTATGGTCTCGAGATCAAGTAACTTCAAGAAATTGGCGATGCCCTCTGACATGACTCAGAAAGTACAGTACTGATCTATGCCCTCCACGTCTTTAACCCCTATTGGACGTGCCTCGGCATATCGAAAGTCACCAGAGTTCAAGCGGCTTTTTCGCTACGCGATGGTCTCGGTGATTACCACCATCTTTGCCCTTGGGTTGCTCGGACTGTTCTATGGAGTACTCAAGCTTGCCTCTGCGGCTTGGTGCAACATCTTCGCAACGGCGATTACCGTCATCCCCTCGTACTATCTCAACCGCGCGTGGGCTTGGGGTAAGACTGGGAAATCACACCTTACGAAAGAGATCCTTCCGTTCTGGATCATTGCGATCCTCAGCGCGTTTATCTCTACCGTCGTGGTTCACTTCGCAGACAAAGAGGCGCAACTTCACACCCACTCACATGCCGCTCTGACGCTCGTTGTCGAGGGCGCAAACTTCTTCACCTACGGTGTTCTTTGGATCGCAAAGTTCATGATCTTCAACAAGGTGCTCTTTAAGCACCCGCATCTTCCGCACATCCCTCATCCGCACCTCCACCACGACGTGCATCCCGAAGCAGCAACGGAGAAGTCACCGGCGTAAGAGCAGATTCGGCACGAGGTTGTTTTTACTGATCTTGTTTGGTTTCTGAATCTTCCGCACGAACCGATCGAGCAACCGCCTGTCGAGCATGCGCGATGCAGGCAGGGAGGCCGATGCCGTGGTAGGCAGCTCCAACGAGATCGATACCAAGATCGCTCGCGAGATGATCGACCCGTTCGATGCGCGCTCCGTGCCCGCTCACATACTGGGGGAATGAAGCTGGCCACCGTTGAATAACCGTCGCGAGCGGCTCCGCATGAATACCAAGCATGGTCGTAAGCTCTCGACGCACGGCATTGGTGAGCTCGGTGTCGTTTAGTGCAAGCGCGCGCTCATCGTGGTGATGACCAAGCGAGGAACGGATAACGACCTCGTGATCGGCGTGTGACCGTGGCCACTTTGTTGAGGTAAATGATGCTGCAGTAATCAACGATGACCTGTCTCGTGCAACGAGGACCCCACTTCCAGGTAACAGGTGTTCAGAGACGACAAACGGGTGCTCGGAATCGATCTCGATGAGATCAGCGAGGTCGCGCGCGATGAACGGCGCGATGTCGTCTTCGTGAAAGCTCATCGTGACGGTTGCGACGCCGGCGTAGGGGATCGCGCTGAGTTCGAGAGCAAGGGCAGGTGAGAGTTCGTCGACAATTGCGGCGCTGACATAGGCCGGTGTAGCGAGCACGATCCGATCGACGACGTAGGTAGCGGTCGAAGAAAAGACCGTGAACTGATGGGATCCAGACCTTTCGATCGTGGAGACGCTGGTCTCACGTTCGATCTTCACCCCTCGGGAGATGAGTTGGCGCTCAAGTGCGATGACCAGCGCCTCCATCCCGCCCGCAAGTCCACGAAAGATTGAGCCACCAGTTGGGGTGGTGCCCTTTCGTGGCCGAAGGGCGCGCATAATGCTTTTCTTGCCAGCGATCTGTTCCGCGATCTGAGGCATCGAACTGTAGAGCGAGAGCACCCCTACATCGCTTGCGTTGATACCTCCGACCAAGGGGTCGATCAGTGCATTGACCAGTGCGCGTCCGAACCGGCGGTGAAAGATCTCTCCAACGGTTGGGTCAAACTCTTTTCGCTGCATCCGTGCAAAGTCATCGAGCGTGATCGCCGGGACCGGTGCGACCACGTCATACAGTGCTCGCAGTAAGCCCAACAGATTGATCACTCCGGAGCGTTTGAGCGCGAAGAGGTCGGTGGGGATGCCAAAGATGAGCCCTTTTGGGAGCGGGTGAAGCTCACGGCGCGTGTACACGGCAGCGCTCTTGCTGGCTGGCTCGATGAGTTCACTCTCGAGTCCAAGTTCACGGCAGAGATTAAGCGCGGCGTCATTGCGGATGATGAAGGCATCGGCACCAAGGTCGAGGGGTCGATCGCGAAACGTTGTGGTGGCGATCTTTCCGCCGAGTCGATCAGTTGCCTCAATCAGTACAACCTCGTGGGTCGAGGAGAGACTCCAAGCGGCTACGAGCCCTGCGATCCCACCACCGACGACAACAGCAGATGGCCGTTTGGTCGAATGCTCGTTCGTCATCAATGGCCAGTGGTGCAATTGCCGGTGGTGAAATTGCCGGTGGTGAGGTTGAACGTCTCGCGTGCCGCAACAACTCGCCGCGCAAGCAGCGAAGCGAGCCCAGGATCGTCGTTCAGTGAGGCGGTACGGGCGAATGCGAGGCCGATCTCACCCGCACGGTTCGCGGCCTCGATATCAAGGTCATAGAGGATCTCCAGGTGATCTGAGGTGAAGCCCGCGGGGCAGACGATGACACCGTCGAACGACTCGGCACGTAGTTGATCGAGAAGTGTGAGCAGATCAGGACCGAGCCACGGTTCGGGGGTTCGACCGGCGCTCTGCCAACCAGTCCGGAAGTGCGAAAGTCCAACACTTGAGGCGACCAGTTTGGCCGTCTCGGCGAGCTCATCTTGGTAGCGGTCACCCAACTCAACGACCCGAGCGGGCAGTGAGTGCGCGCTGAAGATCACCTCGAAGTTTGAGCACCGCTCGGCGATCTCGCCGATCGTGGCCCGGAGACGACCCGCGAGCAGGTCGATGAGTTCGTGGTCGGCCCCCCAGCGTTCGATAAAGGTGCACTCAATTTCGAGTTCGCCAGCACGTCGACGTGCACGATCGATATATTCACCCACGCTGAGCACCGAATAGTGGGGTGCAAGAACAAGTCCGATGAGGTGGGTGAATCCCTGTTTCGCGATGAGGTCGATCGTGGTCTCAATTTTTGGGGCAGAGTGTTTTGCACCATAGAAGGTGGAAAACTCCCCCGGTGAGATCTCTTCCAGTGCATGGTCGAGCGCACCGATCTGTGCCTTTGTGCGTGCAAGAAGCGGCGAGAGACCACCGATGGTTTGGTAGCGCAGCTCGAGGTTGGCGAGCTGTTCGGGAGTTGGTGGTCGGCCTCGCCGGACATCGGTGTAGAAGTTCGCGATATCCCCCGGTCCTGTTGGGGTCCCGTAGGCCATTACCAGCACCGCAGTCCTCACCGCGTCGTTCCTGGCTCCCACTCATGAACAAACGAGACCAGCTCCGCCAAGACCCCTGGGTCGGTCTCGGGGAGCACGCCGTGACCAAGGTTGAAGATGTGTCCGCCGTGGCGGGCTCCCTCCTCCAAGATGCGCGCGGTCTCTACCTTGGCTGGTTCGATGCCAGCGATGACAACCGCTGGATCGAGGTTGCCCTGAAGGGCATAGCGGTGCCCCACCCTGGCTGAGGCGTCAGTAAGTGAGGTCCGCCAGTCAACACCGAGGACGTCAGTTCCAGCACCCGCCATCAGCTCGAGCAACTCCCCCGTGCCTACACCGAAGTGGATCCGAGGAGCGCTTTCTCCGATGCCCTCGAGGACGCGTCGTGTCGCAGGCAGAACGAAGTACTCGTAGTCAGCTCGACTGAGCGCACCGGCCCACGAGTCAAAGAGCTGAATGGCGTCAGCTCCAGCGGTGATCTGTGACTGGAGCGATGAGAGGGCGATCTGACTGAGCTGATCCATGAGAGCGAACCACGTTGTTTCATCGGTGTGCATGAGCGCCTTGGTGTGGGTGAAGTTTCGACTCGGCCCTCCCTCGATGAGGTAGCTCGCGACGGTGAACGGGGCGCCAGCGAAGCCGATGAGGGGAACCGACAGCTCCTTCTTGAGCAACTTGACGGTCTCGATGACATAAGGAGTATCGACCTCGGGTTCAAGGGGGCGCAGGCGAGCAAGGTCGCTTGCGTAGCGGAAGGGTTCCGCCACGACCGGTCCACGACCAGCCACAATCTCGATGTCGACACCGATGGCAGAGACCGGGACAACGATGTCCGAGAACAAGATGGCAGCGTCAACGCCGTAGCGACGGACGGGCTGCAGCGTTACCTCTGCCGCGAGTTCAGGGTCTTTGACCGCCTCGAGGATGGAATCATTCGTTCGGATCGCCCGGTATTCGGGCAGTGAACGCCCAGCTTGGCGCATGAACCAGACCGGTGGGTGGTCGACGGCTTGGCGGCGACATGCCTGGAGGAAGCGGGAGGGGGAGTGGTCCACGCCCTCACGATAACGCGTAGCCGTCGAGCGACCAGTTTGGGACAGGGGCAATCTTGGCCTCGTTTGGCCAAGAGGACCAATTGTCGACTAAAAAATATACCGTGACTGACACGACCCTTGACGTGCCCCCAATGGAGACACCTCCAAGTTCTTCGGTGCAGCGTCCACAACTTCTCGCCGTCGGCGTCATGATCTGGTTGGGTTCAGAGTTCATGTTCTTCAGCGGTCTGTTCGCGGCCTTCTTTACGATCCGCTCGGCTGCCAAGGTTTGGCCTCCCGCGGGGACTGAGCTCGATACCTATCAGGCACTGATCTTTACGATCGTGCTTCTCGCTTCGAGTCCAACGATGCAGTTCGGTGTGTGGGCACAAGAACACGGGCATCGGACGAAGGCACGTATCTGGATTGGACTCACGCTGATCCTCGGTGGAGCATTTCTTGGGAACCAGGCCTATGAATGGAAGACGCTGCCATTCCATGCTCACACGAACGCCTATGGTTCGCTCTTCTACATCATGTCTGGGCTGCACGGGCTGCACGTTCTCCTCGGACTTGTTGCAATGGTCTTCCTGCTCTTTCGCCTCTCTGGACCTCAGGGTGATGAGGGTGAAACCCCTGTGTATCAGGCGATTAGTTACTACTGGCACTTCGTTGACATCGTCTGGATTGGGCTCTTTAGCGCCCTCTTCTTGCTCTCGTAATGATGAACCGAATGCTCGCAAAACTCATCTTTGGATCGGCTGTCCTCGTCACCGGCATCTTTGGACTGTCCGCGTTTGCCTCGGCAACGACCAGTACAAGTACGACAGATCCCGCGCAGGTTGTCGCCACTCCAAGTGCCTCCTCGGCCAAGGCTGCCGATCTCGCAATCGGCAAGACGCTCTTCGATGAGAACTGCTCAAGCTGTCACGGCATCGACGCCGATGGCAGCTCACTTGCACCATCGCTTCTTGGCGGCGGCGCGGCGATGGTTGATCTCTGGGTCTCGAGCGGATGGATGCCTCTCGCGGTGCCGACCGCGCAACCAAGCCGTGGTACCGACAAGTTCTCGCGATCACAGACGATTGCAATCGCAAACTATGTTGCCAGCCTCAAGGCAGGTGGCCTCGCGATCCCTACGGGTGATATCACTGGCGCGAACCTCTCGCTCGGCCAGGAGCTCTTCTCAGAGAACTGTGCTGGCTGTCACACCATCACTGGTGCAGGCGATGCCCTGTCTGGTGAGCTCAACGCTCCCTCGCTGCACGGTCTGACGACGACGCAGATCACCGAAGCGATCGAGACCGCTCCTGGAGCCATGCCACGTTTTTATCCCGGTGCGCTCACTAAGGCTCAGGTACGAGACGTCGTTGCCTATGTTTCGAAGAGTATTGATCATCCGGCCAACGTCGGTGGCATTGGCCTCGGTGGCAATGGTCCGGTGGCGGAGGGGTTCGTTGGACTCTTCCTCGGCGTTGGTGCCTGTCTCCTCTTCGCGCTCTGGGTTGGCGACCGCAGCGAACCAGATGAGGGTTCTGAAGATCCACAGAGGGAAGCGCATGTCTGATCATCACCAGCCCGACAACTCCAGTGAACTTGTCTCACCTGATGCTCCTCAGTTCCAGGTGCTGGCAAAGAATCCCAAGCGGGTCGAGTACGCGGCCGCTTTTACCTTCTTTGTCTCCCTGGTCTTCTTCTTTGGCTTCGGTGCCGCTTTCTGGGTGAACGCTGACAACGAGATCCTCGGTGGAACCCTTGGTGCTGGTTTCCTCTTCTTCGGTGCAGCGATGGTCATCTGGGGCAAGTACCTCGTGCCCCGAGGTCCGTTTGAGGAGCCTCGCCCCCAGATGGAGACCACACGCGAGGAGCACGACGAACTTGTCGCTGATTTTGTAGCTCGTGGCCGCGTCGCCTTTGGGCGGAGGTACTTTCTCGGCGCCATGCTTGCTGCCTCGGGAGCGGTCTTTAGCGTTGTTGCGCTCTTTCCGCTCATCCGTTCACTTGGGCCACTTCCGAAGAACACCTTCTATACGACCAAGTGGAGAAAGGGCTCATACATCTCCACGATCGATGGCCGGCGCTTGAAGGCGACGGATCTTGAGGTCGGTACCCTTGCGACCGTCTTCCCAGAGAATGATCTTGGCGGTGCGCTCTCTCAGACCGTGCTGATCCGAGTCAAAGCATCCGGCGACGTCGTCACGATGGCTGGTCGAGAGAGTTGGGGTCCAGAGGGCTTCCTTGCCTACTCCAAGGTGTGCACGCACGCCGGGTGTCCTGTCGGTCTCTATGAGCAAACGACTAAGCAGCTGCTCTGTCCCTGCCATCAATCGCTCTTTGAGGTGGAAAAGGGTGCGATCCCGATCTTTGGTCCAGCGCCACGCCCACTTCCTCAACTCCCGCTCTACGTCGATGCTGAGGGTTACCTGCGGGCTCAGGCGGGATATGACGAGCCGATCGGTCCCGGTTTCTGGGAGCGAGGTGGCACCAATTGATTGATGCGCTCTTTACCTGGGTCGACAACCGACTCGCATTTTCGCGATCGGGTCGTCATCTGCTCAACAAGATCTTCCCCGACCACTGGTCATTCATGATCGGAGAGATCGCGCTCTACTCCTTCATCGTCCTGTTGGCGACTGGCGTCTTTCTGACGCTGTATTTCGTGCCATCGGGCCAAGACGTCGTCTATCACGGCGTCTATGCACCGCTCGACGGCCAGACGGTCTCGGCGGCATTCAAATCGACCGTTGACCTGTCATTCTCGGTACGCAGTGGGTTGCTCATGCGCCAGATGCATCACTGGTCGGCAAACATCTTTATCGGTTCGATCGTTATTCATATGCTTCGAGTCTTTTTCACCGGTGCGTTCCGCCGTCCGCGTGAGTTGAACTGGCTGGTCGGCACGACATTGATGATCTTGGCGATCGTGAACGGTTTCCTTGGCTACTCCATCCCCGATGACCTGGTCTCGGGGACCGGTATCCGAATTGCCTACTCAATTTTGGAATCGATCCCGATCGTTGGTAGCTACCTCGCCACGCTGTTGTTTGGAGGAGTCTTCCCAGGAGATGGGTCGATCATCCCTCGGTTCTTTATCCTCCACGTATTGGTCGTTCCGCTCGTCATCCTCGGTCTGTTGGGCGCACACCTTGGCATGTTGATGAAACATAAGCACACCCAGTTCGCTGGACATGGTGCGCGCGAGGACAACGTGATCGGTGCGCCGATGTGGCCGAACTTTGCCCTAAAGACCACGGGTTTCCTCTTTCTCACCACGGCGATTTCGGTGCTCCTTGGAGCCTTTGTGCAGATCAACCCGATCTGGCTCTATGGGCCGTACGTGGCTTCACATGTGAGTTATGCAGTGCAGCCAGACTGGTACATGGGTTGGCTCGATGG
>CAIVND010000139.1 GCA_903907185.1 uncultured Acidimicrobiaceae bacterium | reverse complement strand
TCTGGTAGCGCACTTGCACGACACGCAAGGGGTCACAGGTTCAAATCCTGTACGGCCCACACTTGTGATCTGCAGGTCATCGTGAACAACCGAATCTGCGTAGGTTGGCGAATCCCGCACCTTTGGGCTGATAGTCGCGGTTCGGATCGATCCGTGTTTCGCCGATGATGACACCAGCGTGAGTATCGCTATCCGCTAAGACCCACCGCTGCGCAGAGTCTCCATCGGACGATGGCAAGCGAGGTACATATCTGCCATAATTCGCGGATGACCGAGAAAGGCGGCGTCGAGACTCACTATTGGTGCGACGAGACTCTCGGAGAAACCGCACTCGAATCAGTGTTGCCGTGAATAATTATCTGCGGTGTCACGTTCGCGAGTCGGATCCCACGTGTCCGTGAGATCTACACCGTGGAAGAATTCACTTCGAAGTGGCAAGCGGAGGTTCGGTTTGCGGCTGCGCCAGGGAGCACTTCTTTTCGGTCATGGGCGCAGATGGGCTATTCCCCGATACCGATTTTGTTCGACGTCTGTAGATGCTTCGCTAGTTGGCAGATTCGGTGTTTGGCTCCGTGAGCAAGCTCTCCATCTCGCCGTCGTGGTCAACGACAAGTTTGGTGAACCCGGGAAGAATCTTTGCCAGTGCTATAACACTGACAATGCAAGCGATACCTCCTGAGATCACCGCAAAGGGTGACCCGGCAATGGATCCGACTGCGCCGTGCTCGAGATCACCGAGACGCGGACCGCCGGTTACTACCGATATCTGAACTGCTTGCATCCGGCCGAGGATGTCGCGCGGTGTTTTGGTCTGGAGAATCGCTCCCCGGAATACTGCAGAAAAGACATCGAAGGCTCCACCGATCGCAAGAAAGACGAGTCCAACAACAAGTGAGTCTGCGAGACCAAAGAGCGTGATCGCAAGACCCCATCCGGCAACCGCGATGAGTACGGCCCGGCCCACATAGCGGACGCGAGAGACCCAACCCGTGAGCAACGCGCCGATGAGCCCGCCCGTGCCGGCTGCGGTGTACAACAGACCAACTGCACCCGCACCTCCGTGAAATCGGACAATTCCCATTGCGGGGAACAGTGCTCGAGGCATGCCAAGCACCATTGCCGCGAGGTCAGCGAGAAAGATCCCTTGAAGTGGTTGGCTGCTCTTTAGGTATCGGAAGCCGCCAAACATCTCGCTGATATTGAGGGCCTGCGCACGGCCGGTCCCGACCTCTCGCTCGACTCGCATGAGAAGAACGGCGACCAGTGAAACGCCAAAGCTCGCGACGTCAATCCAGTACACGTCTCCGATACTCAACTGTGTCAAGAGAATTCCAGCAACAGCCGGTCCAGCGACCTGTGTGACGTTAAAGAGCATCTGCCAGAGCGCGTTCGACGCCACCAAAGTGTCCCGGTCGACGAGACGAACCGAGAGCGACGTCGTGGTTGGACTATCGATGCCAGAGAATCCAGCTTGAAAGGCGCTGCAGACAAACAGTGGCCAGATGAGTGCGTGCCCAGAGCTGTTCAGCGCGAGGCCGATGCTGGTCGCTGCAAGGAGAATCTGGGTGAGAAGGAGGAGTCTTCGCTTGTCGAAGGAATCCGCGAGGTTCCCCCCGATCAGTGATCCAACGAGGAGCGGACCGATCTGCGCGAGCGAAACAAGACCAACGTCAAGGGAGGAGTGAGTGAGACGATAGATCTGATAGGGGACGGCGACGACGGTGAGCTGGTTGCCGATCGTCCGAATTAAGAGTCCGGTCCAGAGCAGTCGGTATTGGGGATAGCGCCGAAGTGGCGTGATGTCGATGAGCCAACTTCTGCGTGCCACTTCATGAGACTAATAGAGCATGACTTTGTCTCGCCGTACCTGTTCGAGTCCTCCCGATCATGCCAGGTCAAATGGTTACGGAGTAAAGGTGAGCGCTCCCTGGTTCGCGGCGGTGGTCTTCAGCAGCATCTCCACCCAGGTCTTTCCCGGCGTAAGTGCTACGGGCCTGCCAGAGCTGTCCGTGAATGTATCCGGGTTAATGAGGGACCTACGGTGCCAGGTCACCTTGGTCACCGTGCCATTGCGGAGAATGTATCCGGGTCCAGAGCCACGGGTCTGACTCTCCACGTCACCTGTTGAGCCAGGACTCTCTGGATAGGGACCAAACCGATTGGTGACGAGTTGAATGAAGACATTTGAGGCGGTGATCTGTTGATTGGTCGAGGCGTCGATATCCGGGCTGAGACCGCTGCCCTCGGCGTATGAACGCGACCAAGCGCTGCCCGACCACGTCCAGACGACGTCGGTGTCGTAGGAGAAATTGATCTGCACACGCGAGAGCGGCTTTGCCTTGGCTGGCGTCGTTGTTGAATACCGGAAGACCGGCTGCGGTGGCGAGGCCGCGGTCGGAAAGAATGAGTAGAGCGCAGAGGTCGAGGAGTAGAGGTTGTCGGGAGAGGACCGATCGGTAGTGCGGTGACTCGCCGAGTTCGCATTGGTCAACAGGTCCGCGTTCTCCAGCCACTTCGAACTGGCCACGACACTTACGTCGGGGATGATGCCGTTGGCATAGGCGAAGATCGGGTGGATGTACTGGCGGATGATGTGCCAATCGACGAACCGCACCGAACGCACCGGTCCGATCGCGGGCGCATCTTGGCACTGGAAGACAGCAACGTAACGCATTACGCCACCCTCGGCCGGCGTGTCATAGACAACGTCAGCCTCACCGAGACCGCTTTGTGGTCTTGCACCCTGGGGCTCATTACCCACTTTGATTGCGATCGCCGGACGAAGAGGAGCTTTGCCACCGGCTGCTGGGGTGTCGGTAAGGGGGCAGATATTTGGAGCGAAGCTCGCAAAGGTTCCCGCGAGTACCCGTTGTGGCTTGCCCGACACCTGCCCCGGATGTTTGCTGGTCGAGGTTGAGGCAAGGACTCCGCCAATGACGCCAGCGATAACGACCACCACGCCCAAGGCGATCAGCGCCCGCCGATCGAACCTCTTCTTTGGTGGCGCCATCTCACCGGCCGAGATGGTGTTGTTTGGTGTCGCGTTAGCGGGAGATCGTCGAAGGTGGAGGAAACGTTGAATGTCCATCAAAAGAGAGTAACCGAGGCACACAACGCCCTCTATTTGGGTGCATCAGCCAGCATCGATGGAGGGGGAGGCGGCGAGTGTGCGGTAGAGCTGGTTGGTCAGTGAGGAGGGCTCAGCGCCGCAAAGTTCGTTCAGCGTGCGGGTGAGAC
>CAIVND010000138.1 GCA_903907185.1 uncultured Acidimicrobiaceae bacterium | reverse complement strand
ATGACTTTGCTGCGAATCTTGGCTATGACTCCGCAATCTTTCGAATTGCTTGCAGTCGTCGATCCCACTGTGCGGCAAGTCCATCGATCCATCTCGCCACCTCCGTCAGCGCCTCGACACGGACCTCAAAGTGATGTTCGCGACCCTCGCGCCGTCCCGAAACCAGCACGATCGCGGCATCGTCGGAACTATTCGCTCCTTTTTCGTGCCCCACACTCACGATGTCGGCGAGAGCATTGACGATGCACTGACCTCGAGCCGGGATGGGATGCGAGCACTCAAGGTCTCTCTCGCGGTGCTCGCCGTGACTGCAGCTGCGCAAGCGGCAATCGCCGTGGCATCAGGTTCAGTTGGCCTTCTCGCTGACACGATTCACAACGCCGCCGATGCACTCACGGCAATCCCGCTTGGATTGGCCTTTCTCATGGCCAGACGCAAAGCTACGCCCCGCTACACCTATGGATTTGGGAGAGCGGAGGATCTTGCTGGTCTGTTTGTCGTCGGCGTCATAACTTTTTCCGCCGTTGCAGCAGCATGGGTGGCGATCGAACGGCTGATCCATCCCCATCGGGTCGATCACCTTGGGTGGGTGATCGCGGCAGGCATACTCGGCTTTGTTGGGAATGAAATCGCCGCTCACTACCGAATCGCCACGGGACGTCGTATCGGATCCGCTGCGCTCGTTGCCGATGGGCTCCATGCTCGAACCGACGGGTTTACCTCCCTTGGTGTCGTGCTGGCTGCGATCGCTGTTATCGCGGGATGGAAACAAGGCGACCCGATCGTCGGACTCCTTATCAGTGTCGCCATCTTCCAGATACTCCTCCAATCGGCACGAGACATCTATCGCCGTCTCATGGATGCCGTCGACCCGGGACTGGTCAAACGTGTCGAGGAGATCGCTCGGAGTGTCGATGGAGTTGAAAGGGTAACTTCTGTCCGTATTCGCTGGATTGGCCACCAACTTCATGCGGCCATTCGCCTGAGCGTGGACCCGCATCTGAGTATCTCCGCTGCACACGAGATCAGTGAAAAGGCGAATCACGAGCTACTTCACAAGATCGCTCGGCTCAGTGAGGCAATCATTCACTGTGACCCTTTGGTTACGGAGGGCGAAGACCCTCACCTCACGGCACATCACCATCTTGACGAAACATAGCGAAGGCCGCTACCCGATGAGCCAGCCTGAGTTCAAGCTGTGCATTCATCGAGACTTGCAGCGCTTGACAGAATCCGACCCTCGCCATATGGTCGACTGGGCCGTTCACGTTAACGAAACCGTGAGCGAAGGATAAAGGGAGAGTTGTGACTGATACCGCGGAGAGCAAAACCGAGAGCGACAACCGGGAAAGGTACTACTACGACACCTGGATGGAGTCCGCCGGTGTTCCAATTCACCGTGGCCACTTCGTCTCTGACCTTCGAACGATCGAGGTTGGATACTGGGAAGAGCGCGAGTGCAACGCCGCCTTCCTCCAGCTCATCGGCCAGCAAGGGGTAAGCGAGGGACGCGTCATCGAGATCCCACCGGGCGAGACCGTAAAGTCCTACAAGATGGCTATCGACGATGTCGTCTACGTCATCTCTGGAACCGGAAGCACGCGACTGTGGTCTGATGAATCCAGCTCCTCCTCCGGCCACGTCTTTGAGTGGCACGACCGTGCACTTTTCCAAATACCCGCCAACCACTACCGCGAGTTCAGCAACCTTCACCCAACTCAGCCAGCGCGACTGTTGCACTACAGCTACATGCCCGTCGCGATGTCGGTGATCCCTGACGCGGACTTCTTCTTCAACAATCCCTTCAACCCAGAGTTGAAGATGGACGAGGTCGCCTCGAACTTTGGCGACGCGAAAGAGGTCTACAACAGTGTTCAGGGACGGTCCTATTGGACCGGGAACTTCTTCCCAGACATGGCTGCCTGGGACAAGTTGCGGGACCACGGCGGACGCGGTGGAGGTGGCTCAGTGGTGAAGATCCGCTTTGCTGGCAGCCAGATGGGCACCCACATGTCGGTATTCCCGAACGGTGTCTACAAAAAGGCACACCGTCACGGTCCGGGTCGTCTTATTGTCATTCCGAGCGGTGAGGGCTACTCACTCTTGTGGAAAGAGGGCGGCGAAAAGGTAGTCATTCCTTGGCAGCAAGACTCCGTCTTCACGCCACCGGAGGGTTGGTTTCACCAGCACTTCAACCTTGGTGCCAATCCAGCCCGCTACCTCGCGCTCGGCCCACTACCGCAGTTCGGCGGTCACGAGGAAGACATCTCCACTCGTGAGATTGCCTACGTCAGAGAGGATCGCTGGATCCGGGAGTACTTCGAAGAGCAGCTTGCAAAGGTCGGCCAGACCACGCTGATGCCCGAAGAGGCCTACACCAACCCGTCGTACAGCTTCAAGCGAAGGGCGTAGCGGGCGTACCTAGTCGAACTTCCGGCTCGCGCTCCCTCGAACAATGGTGATATCTACCTCGGGAACTACGGTTTCGGCATCACCATCCGATTAGTTCGAAAAAGGCCTCCACATAACGCGAGAAATTTCGTCAAGACCTTCCGGTTTTCCACGTCATCCATAGCAAACTTTCCGAGCCCTCTGACTCAGGTGATCGGCGAATTGTTCTAAAAGTTCGCGTTCGTGTTGAAAGGTTTCGGATGCCGAGCAAGAGCTGTCATTTTGCTTGCAGACGAGTTTTTTGAGTCACTCGGTAGTCGTCATGTGTAGGCGGAAATTGGTTCCCCAAGCACCCGATCGCATCTCGACAAGGTCGCAGAGTTGGTTGACGATAAAAAGCCCGCGTCCCCCCGGTATTGAATGGCCGAGAGATTGAACTCTACCCTCGAGATCCATCATCTCCCCACACGCACAGTCGGGTCCGCGAACGTCGACTGAGCGGCGGAAGCTCCTATGCCGCCGTCTATCCATCTCTGAAAGAGGGCGCGTACGTAGTGGAGAGTTCAGGGCAACTGGTGACCATCTTCGGGGGACAGGTGTTGGAGATCGATTTTGAGATTTCGACGGACCAGTTCTCGATATCGGAAATCACAAGGAAGCAATCAAACATCAAGACACAATTAGCGATCCGGAAGCTGTGATGAGCAATGTTGAACCTCGATCCCGCCAAACTTGTCGTCATTTTCGTGATT
>CAIVND010000137.1 GCA_903907185.1 uncultured Acidimicrobiaceae bacterium | reverse complement strand
TGGGACGAGATGTTTGCGTCTCCGAACTCGCCGAGACTTGTGGCGACGGGACTCTATGAGACGCTCTGTGGCCTCTCCCCGGCCGAGTTTGAAGAGCGCTGTATCGAACGGGATCGATCGTTACGAGATCGCGGCGTCACCTTTGCCCATTCGGGCGAGGAGGTCCCCTTCCCCCTTGACCCTGTGCCGCGACTTATCGACGTCAAGGAGTGGGAGAACATCGAGGCGGGGGTTGCTCAGCGGGTGCGTGCCCTTGAGGCATTTCTCAAAGATGTCTATGGCAAGGGAGAGGTCTTTGACGAGGGGCTCGTACCACGCCGTCTCATCTTCACCTCGAAGTACTTCCAGCGAGCTGCATTTGATATTGAGTCGCATAACCACGTCCGCATTCACGTTGCCGGTATTGATCTCATCAGAGATAGAGCTGGCGAGTTCCGCGATTGCAACGACTTATTTTCAACGTGAGGCGACACTTGCCTGGCGAAGCGATGACTCGTCGTCGCAAGCGAGCGGAGAGTGGTAGTGATGATCAATATATTTCGAGGAGTCTGGCAATGAGTTGGCGGATCTCAACAGTGCACAGTTCGACCTATCGCTATGGCGAACCGGTCGTCACCTCCTACAACGAGGTACGAATCACGCCGCAGTTCACCGGTGGCCAGCTGGTGCTGAGCGCGAACGTCTCGGTCTCACCGACGACCTCGCTCTACCGATACACCGATTACTTCCATACTCCGGTTATCTCCTTTGATATCCCCGACCCGCACAGCGAACTAGTCGTCGTTGGTAGTTCAGTGGTGGACACCGCGACCAGTAGACCTCGGCCAACTGGTCTGTCGTGGTCAGGGATTGAGGCGGAGGAGGTTCGCGACACCTGGGTTGAATCTCTTCGCCCAACCGCCTTTGCGACCGGCAACGAAGAGTTGCTCGAGATCGCATCGCAGTTCCGCGGAGAGTTCACTCCGATTGACGCAGTCGAGGCGGTGAAGGAGTGGGTGCTCTCGTCTATGACCTATGAACTTGGAGCGACGAGGGTCTCGACTTCTGCACTTGAGGCTTGGCGTTCAAGGCGCGGCGTATGCCAAGACTTTGCGCACCTCGGTCTGGTGCTGCTTCGGTCGATCGGAATCCCGAGTCGCTATGTCTCTGGCTACCTCCACCCCTCAGCGGAGGGCGAGATCGGTGCCACACTTGCGGGTGCCGGTCATGCGTGGATTGAGTCGTGGGTCGGAGCCTGGTATCCAATTGACCCCACACATGGTGATCGAGTTGGCGATCGCTACGTAACGGTTGCGCGCGGTCGCGATTACTCCGATGTCTCTCCCTTCCGGGGGATCTTTCACGGTGGGGGACTCAAGGGTCTCGAGGTTTCAGTGGAGCTCACTCGTCTCGCCTAGTTCGACATTCGCTCCCTAAAGGCAGCGCAACGACGCGCCTAGCTGCTGGCCCTATCGATCTGTTGGACGTCTCGGTTGGTGCGCGCCAGGTAGTTGACGATTACAGCGATCGCTGCAGTGAATAGAAGAGCCACCCACCCAGCACCGATGCCGACGCCACCCTGGCTTTTCGGCTTGCCGAGCGTATCGGCGATGGAGGCACCAAGCGGGCGTGTGAGCACGTAGGCGATCCAAAAGCTCGCAATGGCGTTCCAACTCAAGAGGTAGTAGCCGGTCGCCGGGATCATGATGAGGACGGCAAAGAGTCCGATCGAGGTGATGTAGCCAAGGTGAAGGGACGCTGCAGTGAAATCACCCGCCGCGGTGCCCAGCGCGAAGGTGGCGATCACGGTCGCCCAGTAGAAGAGTTCGCGCCGTGGTGTCGTGATGGTGTG
>CAIVND010000136.1 GCA_903907185.1 uncultured Acidimicrobiaceae bacterium | reverse complement strand
TCCCCGCACTTCGTGGTTTCTTGCAGACAGCAATGGTGTTGCAGCCAAACTTGTACCGTTTGCAGTTGATATCCATCGGCAAAAACCCTGCCCGCACGAGAAGTGGCCACAGATCACGCGGGTCGTAGTAGTTCTTGTGGTCGTTCATCTCTGCCGCTGGGCTGAGTCGGAGTCGAAAGGCCGAGAACTCAAGGAGTCTCTTGCCCCGCCAGGTGGGAACATTGACAATACAGGTGCCCCCCGGCACAGTAACTCGGAAGAGCTCGGCCAGCATGACCTCCGGCTTCATGAGGTGTTCAAGCACCGAGATACACAGCGTGACGTCGAGACTGTCCGATTCGATACCGACCATTGCAATGGGGAGAAATCCCTCGATCGTGGTCACGTTTGGAAGCTCTTTAAGACCATCCGAGAGCGAGACATCGATCACGACCGCGTGTCGAGCAGACCGGATGAAGCGACGGGTTGCATGTGCCTCATAACCGGAGCCGAAGTCTCCAATCGCCTTGCCATCAAAGGAACCGATGATTCGAGCAACCCTGCGTGTGGAGAGCCAGATCCCGAAGCGATCGGCAAAACTCAGGTTCTGCAGTTCGCCGAGCGAGGTCGTGCGAATGTCCACGTGGGTAGCTCTTTCTTCAGTTACGAGGGGTTACAGAGAGATCACGGGACAGGTAAGTGTCTTCGTGATTCCTTCGATGAGCTGAACTTTGCTGACTACCAATTTGCCAAGATCGTGCACAGTTGCGGCTTCAGCTTGGACAATTACATCATAGGGACCAGTGACATCGTCCGCAGAGACGACGCCCGAGATCTCACGCACCGCCATTGAGACCGCGTCAGCCATGCCAACCTCGGTTTCAATCAATATGAATGCTCGAACGCCCATTTGACTCCTCGGGGAAATCGCCAGTTCGAGATGTAACGGTAGTCAAGATCTGCCGCTCATGGCGAGCCTTCGGTAACTTCCGTCCTTTCTGACGCAATACTCGTACCATTGGAGCTAAATGTTGAAACATCGCCCGCACAAGCAGATTTTTCAGGGCGTGCACGGTGCACTAGCAAGTCTCTTTGACCAGAGCCAACCATTTGGGCGACTTGCACTGGTGCATGTCTTTCAAGCGATGGGCAGCGGCCTGATCGCGATCTCACTCGCAGGGTCCCTCTTCTTTTCCATCTCGCCCAATGCAGCAAAGAGCAGGGTTCTTCTCTATTTGGTGCTCACGATCGCACCCTTTGCACTTGTTGGTCCCGCGCTCAGCCCACTCCTAGATCGCGGCCGACAGGCCCGTCGAACAAGTGTGGCGATCGCAAATGGTGGCTCTGCGTTGATCTGCATTGGGATGGCCCGAAATATCCACGATGTACTGCTGTTCCCTGAGGCGTTCGTAGTCTTGGTGCTCGCGAAGTTGTACGTCGTGGCGCGGGCTGCACTCGTGCCACAGATGGTTGCTCACGGAGATGATCTCGCCAGCACAAACGCGAAACTGGCGGTTCTTGCCTCGTTGGCAGGTTTCGCCGTGATGCCGTTTGGGCTTGGCCTCTTAAAGCTTGGTGCACCTTGGGTACTGCGCCTCGCGGTCGTGATGTTTGGTGCGGCGACGGTGAGCGCGCTTCGACTGCCTCGACCAAAGCGTGTTACGCAAGCTTCGATCGAGGGCGATCAGCGTCATGCGACTTACAGCGAGGTCGCATATGAGCGACGACGTCTTGGGCTCCCGGTCTACTCCGGTGGCGTGCTCGGGGCCGTAAACGCGATGTCCGTGGCCAGAGGCTGCGTTGGCTACGTTGCATTTTTTCTTGCCTTCGCACTTCGACGTGAGCACGCGGCGACCTGGTGGTTTGGTGCGCTCCTCGTTGCGAGCGGGGCAGGATCGCTCCTTGGCTCGATCCTCGTTCCCCGTCTTCGTCGTTTTTTCACGGAGCGAAAGATCATCATCCTTGCGCTGTGTCTCATTGCAGTAGGCGCACTCTGTGCGGGTCTTGTGAATGGCCGCTGGGCGCAGATCGCGTTGACCTTTGTCGTTGGAATTGGACCAACCGCCGCGAAGGCCGCTCTCGATTCGATCGTGCAGATCAACGTCCCGCCAGCACTTCTTGGACGGACGTTCGGGCGAATTGAGACGCGCCTTCAGTTGATGTGGGTGCTCGCTGCGCTCGTTGGCGTCCTTGCGCCGGTGCCACTCCGCATCGGCGACGGCATCGTTGCAATTACCTGCGTCCTCGGGCTCCTCGTCTATGTGACAAGTGGACCGAGACAGCGTGAACTTGCTGATCGTAGTGACGTTGAGCCGCACCGCTTGGAGGGCAACTAGCGCCCAAGCAGCAACTACGAAGCGGTGTTGAGTCGCTCCTCGAGAGCATCGAGTTCGTCAGTGACCGCACCGGGAACGTGCTTGCCAAAGGTGTCAAAGTACTCGCGCACAAGAGGAACCTCGGTCTTCCATTCATCGATGTTGACCTTGAGGAGCTCCGCCATGTCATCCGAGGAGACATTGAGTCCCTCGGTGCTGATCGCGCCAGGGGCTGGGAGGTTTCCGATTGGGGTTGCTATCGCCTCGCCTCGACCTGCACAGCGCTCAAAGATCCACTCAAGTACCCGAGCGTTCTCACCAAAGCCTGGCCAGAGGAACTTGCCATCCTCGCTCTTGCGGAACCAGTTGACGTAGTAGATCTTGGGGAGTTTGTCCGTGTCCATCCGCTGCGCGAACGAGAGCCAGTGCGCCCAATAGTCAGCCATGTTGTAGCCGCAGAAGGGGAGCATGGCAAAGGGGTCACGTCGCAGGTTGCCAACAGCACCAGCGGCAGCAGCGGTGGTCTCTGAGGCCATCATCGAACCGAGGAAGACGCCATGTTCCCAGTCGAACGCCTCATTAACGAGCGGAATGGTTGAGGCTCTGCGCCCACCGAACATGATCGCTGAGATCGGCACACCCTCCGGGTCGTCCCACTCCGCGGCGATCGCTGGATCTTGGCTTGCATAGGCGGTGAACCTGGAGTTTGGATGTGCCGCCGGAGTTGTCGATTCAGGGGTCCAGTCGTTTCCGGTCCAGTCCGTGAGATGCGCGGGGGACTCCTTGGTGAGGTCCTCCCACCAGACGTCGCCATCGTCGGTAAGCGCAGTGTTGGTAAAGATCGCGTTTGCCGCGAGAGTCAAGATGGCGTTCGGGTTCGTCTCCATGTTTGTTCCTGGTGCGACACCAAAGAATCCCGACTCGGGGTTGATTGCGCGGAGCGTGCCATCGGGGCCGATCTTCATCCAGCAGATATCGTCGCCGATGGTCTCGACCTTCCATTCGGGAAGGGTCGGGATCAACATTGCAAGGTTGGTCTTGCCGCAGGCCGAGGGGAATGCACCCGTGATGTAGCGAACCTCACCCTTGGGTGAGGTCAACTTCAAAATCAGCATGTGTTCGGCGAGCCAACCCTCATCGCGTGCCTGAGCGGACGCGATACGAAGTGCAAGACACTTCTTTCCCAAAAGAGCGTTGCCGCCATAGCCAGAGCCGAAGGACCAGATCTCGCGAGTCTCTGGGAAGTGCGAGATGTAGAGGTTGTCCGGATTGCAGGGCCACGGCACGTCGACTTCGCCCTCTTCGAGTGGGGCACCGACCGAGTGAAGACAGGGGATGAACTCGCCATCGTCGCCAAGAACCTCAAGTACGGCATTTCCCATGCGGGTCATGATCTTGAGGCTGACCGCAACGTAGGGAGAGTCGGTAATCTCGACGCCGATCTTTGCAATGGGCGAGCCAAGTGGTCCCATCGAGAAGGGAACAACGTACATCGTTCGTCCGTGCATCGATCCTTTGAACAGACCCTTCAAGATGTCGCGCATCTCGTTCGGTTCCATCCAGTTGTTATTCGGTCCAGCGTCTTCTGGATCAGTCGGGCAGACGTAGGTTCGTTGCTCTACTCGGGCAACATCGCGAGTGTCTGAACGGGCCCAGTAGCTGTTCGGTCGCTTTGCCTCGGAGAGCTTTGTAAAGGTGCCCTGTTCAACCAACAGAGCGCAGAGGCGATCGTATTCCTCTGCTGTTCCGTCACACCAGTAGATCTCTGCGGGCTCAGCGAGCTCCGCAAATTCGTCTACCCATGCGAGAAGTTCTTTGTGTTTGGTGGGCGGCATTGTGTGATCCTTTTCTCTATCTCACGAGTGGCGAGATCTGGGTCCATCGTAGAAGTTGTGGATGATTTTGCCTAGTTTGCTGGTCACGCCCCCCGCGGACTCAGACCCTTACGATAACAAGGACATTTACCCTTAGTTGACGCTCCGTTCATCCGATTGCGCAAGTGAAGAAGTCTGGCTCCTTTGGGAACTCTCCGACCTGCGATTTTTGTCACCTTTGCGGGGTTTGTCGAATCGTCAAGTTGGGGGTTAACCGTTACCCTTGGGGGAGTGAACGACCACTTTCAGGGGGAGCTTGAGGTTGTCGAATATCTCACGCGACGTCACGGACCGGCCCCTGATGGCCAGATCTGGTCGGGCGATGATGCAGCGCTCATTGCGTCGCTTCATCAGCCACTCGTCTCGATCGATCTCCTCGTTGAAGGTGTGCACATGGATCGGCGGTGGTGCTCCTTCTCCGACATGGGCTACAAGGCGGTTGGGGTGAATGTCAGTGACATTGCGGCGATGGGAGGAACTACCCGTGCGGTTGTCGTTGGGATCGCTGGCGCAAGCGAGAGACAGATCGTTGAAATTATGGAGGGTGTCGGCGAGGCCGCCGAACTCTATGGGTGTTCGGTAGTTGGTGGAGATATCACCGGCGGATCAACACTGGTTATCTCAGTCTGCGCGATCGGCGAGTGTGAGCAGGAGCCGGTGCGTCGATCGGGAGCACGTGTTGGCGATTCACTTTATGTAACCGGTCCACTTGGCTCATCAGCAGCTGGGCTGCGTGCCCTGCAGGCTCATCACCGAGCGAGCGGAAGCATCAGCCAGGCACATCGGCGACCGTTGGCCCGTGCAAAGGAGGGACAGCTCCTGGGCTCTCTCGGTGTGCATGCAATGATCGACTGTTCAGATGGATTTGCACAGTCTTGTCTCCACCTCGCCGAGGCCTCATCGGTCCATGTTGCTCTTGACGTGGTCCCCTGTGCACAGGGTGCCACCGCCGAAGAGGCAATCAATGGCGGAGAGGACTACGAGCTCTTGGTAACTGCGCCCACTCACATGAATCTTGAGCAGAGTTTTTTAGCGCACGATCTCGTTCCGCCACTTCGCATTGGATCGATCGTTGAAGGAAAAGCCGCGGTGAGTCTGATGGGAGAGGCAGTCGAATCTCGTACCTATCGGCACCAGCTGAACTCGTCAACACTTTCGAATCTCGAACCGCAGTAGCTTTCAGCGACCCTCGGTGTGCAGTTCCGAGGTCATTACTAGGAGACGCTGGGTTAGGAGTTTGCCTGTGAGCTGAAGGTGCGTCGCAACGGTTTGGTGATCTTGCCGGCGCGGATGCAGGAGGTGCAGACGTTGACCCGCTTATTCGATCCGTTCACTACCGCCCGGACGCGCTGGATATTTGGATTCCAACGGCGCTTGGTGCGTCGGTGCGAGTGTGACACGTTCATACCAAAACCGGGATGCTTCCCACAGATCTCACAAACCGCTGCCATGATGAACCCGCCACCTCACTCGAAATTTGTATGCCCTCGACACACAACTGCCACCGAGCGTCTGTCTCAGATCTGCCCCGATGGCCGGTTGGCAAGGATACCATCCTTGCCAATGGCACTGCACACCGCTTGGAACCGCTGCGTAGCCAAGAGGCGATGCGGATTGGCCCCGTCAATCATTAGCCTGTCGCTCCCCAGCCTGCCGTTCCTTAGCCTCTCGCTTCCTTTTCGCTCTGGCGAGGGAGATCGACCATGAGCAGCGAGAGGGCCGACAATTCGATCCTTCGAGAGGTCATGGCAGTTTTTCAGAGTGCCCTGGTGACTTTCGAGGCCACGATCAACCAACTCAACGTCTTTCCGGTCCCCGATGGGGACACGGGAACAAACATGCGTTGCACGATCGATACGGTGCTCGCGACCCTTCAAGAATCCGGTGAATCTCCAGCTGAGGTCGGGGCCGCGATTGCAAAGGGTTCACTTCTTGGTGCCCGAGGGAACTCGGGCATTATCTTGGCCCAGCTGCTGCGGGCACTTACCCAGGCACTTTCGGGCATTCAAGATTTCGGAGCGGCTGAGTTCGTGCTCGCGCTGCAGCGGGCAGACGAGGCAGCGCGGGCTGCAGTTGGAGAACCAACTGAGGGCACGATGCTCTCGGTCGCAACAGCGAGTTCGGTGGCAGCGTCGGCGAATTTCGACCGCGGTGGCGATCTCGAGTCGGTGGCGCGAGCGAGCTATCTCGCAGCGGTCGATGCGCTCTGGTTGACCCCCACTCAGCTCCCAATTCTTGAGCGAGCGGGAGTTGTAGATGCTGGTGGTGCAGGGTTGACTCTGCTTTTTGGGGCATTTGTCAACGTCATCACCAAGAGCAGTGCGGCGCTCGAACTATCGCTCCCCGAGAGCGTGCTCAAGACCCTGAGCGTGGGTTCGGGTGGACCATTGGTACGTGATCCGGTTCAGGTTGGAAAACCAAGAAGTTACGAGGTGATGTTTCTTTTGGAGGCAACTGCAGCGTCGATCATCGATTTTCGATCGGCCTGGCTAGAGATCGGTGATTCGATGGTCATCGTCGGCGAAGAGCCAATATGGAACTGCCACCTGCACACCTCAGAGATTGGTCGGGCGATCGAGATCGGGATCGAAGCTGGTCGACCCTACGAGATCCGAGTGACTGATCTCGATCAACAGGTCGCCGAAGAGGGATGGGTCCGAAGTTTGCTCACCAATGAGGTGGATAAACGCGCAGAGAGTTCGCCACCACACGTAGAAGGCGAGCACATGTTATGTGCCGTCGTGGCGGTGTCGAATGGCGAGGGTCTCCGCGAGATCCTTGAATCTCTCGGCGTAGGGGTCATCGTCGAAGGTGGTCAGTCGATGAATCCCTCGACGCAGGAGATCCTCGCAGCGATCGACCGGGTCGACGCGGATCAGATTGTGATCTTGCCCAACGACAAAAATATTTTGGCGGTTGCGCGGGCTGCGGCGATGTTGCGGACGGTTCACATTGAGGTGTTGGAGACGGCCAATATTCCCGAGGCGATCTCGGTGATGTTGCACTTCGATCCACACCGTGGTGCCTCGGAGAATGTCAACTCAATGAGAAAGTACCGCGACCTTGTCGCGACCGGTCAGGTCACTCAAGCGGTGCGAGACGCTGTGATCGGCGAGAACACCATTGCTCAGGGAGATTTTTTGGCGTTCGATCAAAGCGGGATCGTCGCGGTTGGTAGTGACCTCAGTCGAACGACGGTACAGCTGGTTGAGGCGCTGTTACGCGAGGCGTTTGAGATCGCAACGCTCTATAGCGGCATTGGGGTACAGGAAAAGGTCATCGAGGAGATCGTTGAATCGCTGTCGAGCTCACATCCTCGACTCGTTGTCGAACACTTTGTGGGTGGCCAGCCCAATGCACCGATGATGGTGGCACTTGAATAGCCAGGCCGACTCCGTCGAAGGCGCTCAATCATTCGAGGAGAACCCAACGAGCTCGGGCCGCCGTCTGACTCAGCTCGATCGACTGAGTGTCACCGAGCTCACCGGAATTGGACCTGCACGAGCGAAGGCACTTGGCGCGATGTCGATCGTGAGTGTCCTCGACCTCTTGATGCACTATCCGCGCCGCTATGCCGATCGTTCGCACCCAACGTTGATCAACGACGCGGTCGTAGGAGAGGAGTCCATGATTGAGGCGAAGGTGACCTCAATTCGCTCCCGTCCAGCGCGCAACCGTCGCTCAATCGTTGACGTGGAGATCGCAGATGAGAGCGGTGTCCTGACCGTAACGTTTTTTAATCAGCCCTATCGCAAGGATCAGCTCCACGAACAAGATGACGTCGTCGTCTTTGGGAAGGTTGAGCTCTTTCGATCGAAGCTGCAGATGACGAATCCGATCGTTGATCTCGTAGGAGATCAGACCGGCGCAATTATCCCCATCTATCCCCAGTCAGCCAAGGCAGGAGTCTCTTCGCGCGATCTCACGCGTTATGTGACCGAGGCACTTTCGCGAGCGAAGGTGTTCGCTGACCCGCTCCCAGAGATCGTGCGCAAACAGCTGAAACTGGTCAATCGAAGTGCAGCCTTCCTGCACATCCATCGGCCTGAGTCAATGAATGAGGTCTTTCCTGCCAGAAGACGCCTCGCGTTCGATGAACTCTGGAGGATGCAGCTAGTTCTCGTACTGCGAAAGCGTGCACAAGCTCGAGAGGCGCGTGGCATCGCGCACCGTACGGTCGCGAATGATCCGTCGACTGA
>CAIVND010000135.1 GCA_903907185.1 uncultured Acidimicrobiaceae bacterium | reverse complement strand
CACAGGTGCTCCAGGCAGCGATCACCGCCATCGAAGAGGGCCACAATCAATATCCTCCAGGTCGAGGCGTTCCGAGCCTTCTCCAGGCAGTCTCAGACCATCAGAGGAGGTTTTACCAGCTTGATTATGACCCATCAAGCGAAATTCTTATTACCGCCGGTGCGACCGAAGCGATTACTGCGGCGGTGATTGGACTATGTGAACCTGGAGATGAGGTTGTACTGTTCGAGCCGTATTACGACTCTTATGTTGCTGCAATCGCGATGGCGGGTGCACAACGCAAAACGGTGCCACTCTTGCCGCCCACTTGGGATTTTGACCCACTGGCGTTGCGGAAGATCATCACGAAAAAGACAAGATTGATTCTGCTCAATACGCCACACAACCCAACGGGAAAGGTGTTTAGCCGCTCGGAGTTGCAGCAGATTAGCGACATTGCCAAGGAGTTCGATCTGCTCGTCCTGGTTGATGAGGTGTATGAGCACCTTGTCTATGAGGGAGAACATCTACCTCTCGCGGCTTTTCCCGGTATGCGAGATCGAACCATGTCGGTCTCATCCGCGGGCAAGACCTTCTCGGTGACTGGATGGAAGATCGGGTGGCTTACCGCTCCGGAAACTCTCCGATCAGCGGTGCAGACTGCGAAACAGTTTCTCACCTACGTGAACGGAGCACCCTTTCAATACGCGATTGCGGATGCCCTCGCGTTGCCTGATAGGTATTTTGCCGAACTTCGATTGGATCTCATGCGGAAACGAGATCTCTTGACCACTGGCCTTAAGTCTCTCGGGCTCAACGTTTTTCCGACCGCAGGATCATATTTTCTCAACACTGACGTCTCGATTTTTGACGGCGTTGACTCACTCACCTTTTGTCGAGATTTGCCTGGGCTCTGCGGTGTTGTTGCAATCCCAACGAGTGTTTTTTTCGACACCAAAGAGTTAGGGAGCTCTCTCGTCAGATGGGCGTTCTGCAAACAAGAGTCGGTACTTTCGGATGCGATCACACGCCTACAACGGTTGGTCGAACCGTAGGTCGGACTAGGTTACGAGAAGCTTGATCGCCACTGACGTTCCAGCAATGATGATGATTGAGCGGAGCACTGAATTTGGAAGTCTCCGTCCGATATGCGCCCCGAGTTGACCCCCTACGATCGACGAAACCGCGATAATCGCCACGTAGACCCAGTTCACATGGGCAAAGATGATGAAGAGCAGGCCAGCGGTAAAGTTCGCTACAAATCCCAGAACATTCTTGAGGCCGTTTATCCGTTGCAGGGACTCTTCGAGACCAATGGCAAGTAGAGCGATCATGATCACGCCCTGCGCGGCTCCGAAATAGCCCCCATAGACGCCCGAGGCAAAGAGCCCCACCTTGAGCCATGTGCTGCCGTGTGGCTGTCGCTCACCTCGTGATGAGAGGTAACGAGCGAGACGAGGCTGAACGATAACAAGCCCGACGGCAAGGATGATCAGCCACGGTACCACCCCTTCAAATGCGGAGGGACGGACTAAGAGCAGTGTTCCACCGGTTATTCCACCGGCCGCAGAGAATGGAATCAATGCTCGCATCCGCTCTTTTTGACCAACGAGTTCTCGTCGATAGCCATGAATGCTGCTCGCGTTACCTCCCGTTATTCCCACGCAGTTGGTGATATTTGCGACAAATGGACTTACCCCAAGGGCAACCAAGGTCGGGAAGGTGATGAGTGAGCCGGAGCCAACAATGGAGTTGATCGTTCCAGCACCTAGGCCGGCAGCGAGAACGGCGAGGACCGCCAGCGCATCGAGATGATGCGACGCGAGCGCCGTACTGATGAGATGACCGAAAACAAGATGGTGCATACGAATTGCGACCCTTTGGAGAGAGTTTGGGAAAGATTAGTGAACCTAACTAGACGAGATGGTTCCATGGGGTTGGTCGGGAGAATGAATCCAAGCCCACGCCTCCGCAAGCTTCAGAATCGAGTCGCTCGTAGATCCCTGTACGAGGTGCTGTAAAAGGCGATCAGACACCGCCTCGAGGAGTTCATTTTGAGTCGCCATGTTCGACCTCTCGTTTGGTGAACGTCGGGGTATCTCGCGCAGACACCAGGTTTACAATAGGAGACAGATTGAGCCACTGTCTGCAATGGACGGGTCGCAATCATTCTGGTCACAGGCTGTCCAAAACATCGTTGCCACCTGATCCTTGGCCCAAGCCTAGAATCAACCATCATGAAAGATGCCCACGCCCGATTCCTCACTTATCTCCAACGATGGTGGGACAGCCAGTTGGCTGCCGGAGATGGGGAGGGGGAGTGGCTCCATGGTCGCGACGTCTTCGCGCTGGCATCCCAATTTCGAAGAGATTCACAGTTCGAGCTTGCTCAAGCAGGATTTCTTCATAGGCGACTTTCGCCCTTTGAAGCACGGGACGCTGTCGATCATCTTTCGCCACTCCCCACAGTCCCCGATGCCGAACTGATTACCGACGCGATCGTTCGAGCAAGTTCGACTGCGCGGCGGGTCCGAACAACCACAGCTGCTGGCGCAGCGGTCACGGTATCGGCTCTTGTATTGCGGAACCTCCTCCGTCGACGCCGGTAGGGCTTGCTCTGTCTATTTCGCGAGACGTTTTGGATAGTCCTGAATCCGATACCCATCGCATTTGGACGATTCCGAATTTTTTGTCGGTTGGACGACTCCTTCTTTTTGGTTGGTTCTTATATGAGCTCTTTGGCGTGGATGATCGGTTTCTTGCTTCGATCGCGCTCACCATCGCTGGTGTGACCGACTACCTCGATGGCTATGTGGCCCGCCGGTTCAATCAAACCAGTGAGATCGGGAAGTTTCTGGACCCGATGATTGATCGAATGATGACGACCGGTGCGTTGATTTCGTTCATGGTCTATGGCGCCCTTCCAATTTGGATTGGATCCATCGCTCTTCTACGGGAGGTCGCGGTCAGTCTTGCCGCACTCTTTGTCGCCGCGCAGGGTGTTCGAGAGATCAAGGTATCTTTCATTGGCAAGCTCGGTACCTTCGGGTTCATGTGCTCTCTGCCGCTTCTGCTTTTTGGTCATGGCCCAGGAGCTATCGAGCACTCCTGTCTGGTCATTGGATGGATCATCCTGGTTCCCTCATTGATATTTGCATTCGCATCTGCTTGGCTTTATCTACCTCGAATTCGGGATGCTCTTGAGGTTGTCAGAGGCTAAATCGCTCATCGCCGGCGTTGTCGTACATCGGTCGTGAGTGTCCTTTTTTACCCCCTCGCCGTGGCAGCAGGACGGGTGATTCGCTACGATCTGCTCATGAATATTCCTGAGGAACTTCGTTATACGAGCGATCATGAATGGGCCAAACTCGATGACAGTGGCGTTCGAATTGGCATCACAGATTTTGCGCAGGAGGCCCTCGGTGACATCGTCTTCATAGAGCTCCCAAAGGTTGGAACCGAACTGACCAAGGGCGACAAAGTCGGTGAGGTGGAGTCCACGAAATCCGTCTCTGAGGTCTATTCCCCAATTGGAGGCAAAGTCATTTCGGTCAACGAGGTCATCACGAGTTCGCCAGAGACAATTAACTCCGATCCCTATGGACAGGGATGGATCTGTGTCATCGCACCGACCACGGACGACCCGCTTGGCGAACTGCTCGATGCGTCGTCTTACCGTGAATTAACACTCGAGTAACACGGGAGCAGATTCTCTCCTTCAACGGTGCCCTGAAGGTCGGCTACTTTATACCTTGTGTTCTATCCAAGCTGCGGCCATCGTAACCCCACCGGTGTGAACTTTTGTTCGTCATGTGGGGCGTCTTTGGCGTCACTGTCAGTAACGACAACTGCAGCATTCATCCCAGACGATCCATCTACTGAACTCACCTCTGACGATCTTCTCGAGGGCATCGGAGAGCTTGCTTCGGGCACTGGTGTATTGATTGAAAAGAGCGGACCTGATGCTGGCGAACGGCACTTTTTAATACAAGAGGTTGTCACTGTCGGTCGACATCCTGAAAGTGACATCTTTCTCGATGACATCACCGTGTCGAGAAGACATGCGGAATTTGTCATTGAGAATGGGACCTACAGTGTGAAAGATGCTGGATCTTTGAACGGTACCTACGTAAACCGTGAACGCATTGAGAAAATCCTTTTGCATACAGGAGACGAGGTGCAGATTGGAAAGTTCAAACTGCTGTTCGTGTCAGCGCATATTCGATGATCAAACCGAAGAATGTGCCTTCAAATATGAATGATTATCTTTCGATTAGAGAGGTACTTGACGAGCTTGTCGAGGACTTCGACGACATCACGATCTCAAAGATTCGTTTTCTTGAGAGTCGCGGTCTAATCCACCCTGAGAGGACTCCCTCCGGCTATCGAAAGTTCTACGTTCACGATATCGAGCGACTTCGTTGGATCCTTCGCCAACAACGAGAGAATTTCCTGCCGCTAAAGGTGATCAAGCGACGCCTTGATCTTGAAGATGGAAGGGCACCCGAGCTTCCAGACAGTCCATCACTCTTCGATGAAGATGTCGCTGAGGTGTCTCGCGATGTTGCCTTAGCAAACGTTGTGTCAAACATCCGCCAGGCGACGCAGACTACGGCTTCGGTGCCACGTGATTCTCGAGATACCGAGAGCAATCAGGCGGTGGTTGGTGACTCCGTCTCCTCGCTCCACCAGGCTTCACATGAGACCCTTCTCGCCAAGCCCTATCTCTCGGCGTTACCGTCACCAAGTGACCTCGGCGACGACGGAATTGTCGAAGACCAAGAACGCCATACCGGTGCGAAGCATCCAAATCATCCCTCCCACCTCGAGCCCCTTGAAGTGCAAGTTCCGGTAGCCGTAGATGGAACTTTGCCGCCAAAGGTTCAAGAACAGCCGGTAACACCGCCAATCACCTCGGCCCGGACCCCCACGCCGCGTCGAAAGGTCTCGGTTACCAAGTCTGCTTCGGGAGAGTGCTACTCAATCGACGAACTCGCTCTGGCAACCACAACCGATGTTGCAACGATCGCCGAGCTCGAGGATTTTGGATTTATCAAGAGTGCGATGATCGGTGGTACTCCCTGCTTCGACAACGAGGCGCTTATCGTTGCGAAGGCGCTCATAGGCCTCCGTGCCTATGGACTTGAGCCGCGCCATCTCAAGACGGTCAAGAATGCTGCCGAAAGAGATGCAGCTCTCTATGGTCAAGTAGTCGCACCGCTTCTTCGTCAACGTAATCCCGAAGCTCGAGACCGAGCGAGGGTCCAGCTTGAAGATATCGCTGAACGAGGTGTCGCTCTCTATGAGCAGATACTGCGAACCGAGCTCCGCCGCCTTGGCGGCTGAGCGGTACCCTGCTCTTCATCGATTGATAACGAGCGAACAAAACGCTTTGAACGAGAAGACGCACTCGTTAGACTTCGCTCATGCGTGAGGTGCAACTCTCGGGTGTTCGAGTCGATCTGCAGACGAACACGCCAATTGTGCTCCTCGAAGAGGTCTACGGATCGCGAACCCTACCAATCTTTGTCGGGGCTCCAGAGGCCTCAGCGATTGCATTTGCACTTGAAGGAGTGCAGGTGCCTCGGCCCCTCACCCATGACCTTTTCAAATCCACCCTAGAAGAGCTCGGTGCTGAGCTGACCCAGGTGGTCGTATCGGACGTTCGGGACGGAACGTACTACGCAGAGCTTCATGTTGTCGCCCACGGCGACCAACACGTCATCTCCGCTCGACCCTCAGATGCAATCGCCCTGGCATTGCGCTGCGGTGCTCCGATGTTTGTCGCAGATGTACTCATGGAAACAGCTCCACTATTTATCGGCGAAATTGAGGTAGATACCGAAGAGGGTGAGGCACCCGCCGAGGAGATTGTGGATGAGTTTCTCGAATTTCTCGACAATGTTCGTCCGGAAGATTTTGAGGGTTAGGGCTTCGATCTCTCGACCTTCGGACGAACTAGCGCCATTGACGGACCTCTGACCAGCGCCTAGCCTGATAACAACAGCGTAGTTACGTCGTTGTTATCCTCCCGAGGTCTCATGCTGTGACCTAAAAGACGAGTTGGAGCGAAATGACACTCACAGGCGAATCTGGCTTTCGTGGAACTCAAGTCTGCAAGATCGTAGGCATCACCTACCGCCAGCTTGATTATTGGGCTCGTACGGGACTGTTGCGTCCGTCTCTTGAAGAGGCGAAGGGAAGTGGCACGCAGCGTCGTTACTCCTACGAAGATGTCGTGGAACTCAAAGTCATTAAGCAGCTCCTTGATGGGGGAATCAACCTCCAGCAGTCTCGCCGAGCGATTGCCTGCCTCCGTGAGTCAGGCGAAGAGCTCTCAACCGCGAATCTTGTGATCGCGGGGGAGGGGACTGTTCTTGCTCGTTCAGGAGCCGAGATCATCGATCTCTTAAAGGGTGGGCAGGGCGTGTTTAACATCGTTCCGTTGGCGGGCGTAGTCGATGAAATCGACGCTGCCATCTTGCTCATTGATACGAAACGCAACGAAACTCCCGCTACTGCATCACAGACCGAATCTGTCGCGCTCGCTAATTAGAGCGGTCACGTACCGGGGGAATGTGACCAGGTTTCCCTATTGCTTCGATGATCTGATTTAGATTTGCCGCTATGAAGCTGAAGAGAAGTCCACTCCACGAAGAGCATGTTGCCCTCGGCGCAAAACTGACCGAATTCGGTGGATGGGAGATGCCTCTTTCCTATCCACAGGGAACAATCGCTGAGCATGTTGGGTGTCGCAGCGATGCTGTCATGTTCGACGTGAGCCATCTCGGAACTGTTCGAGTTGAAGGGCCAGAAGCGTTTGAGCTTCTGCAGTCGAGCTTCACGAACGATCTCAACAAGATCTCTGCAGGCCGAGCGCAGTACACACACCTGCTGGATGACAAAGACGCCTCTGTCCTCGATGACATCATTGTCTGGTGGGTCGATGATGAACGCTTTGATGTGATGCCGAACGCATCGAATACTTCAAGTGTGCGAGAAGCAATCGGGGGCACTGATGTCACCGGTGACCGGGCAATCATTGCCATACAAGGACCCCGTGCACGCGAACGGGTAGCCCAGATCATCGGCTCAGTCGCAGACGTGCCACACTTTGGCGTAAAGGGCTTTGACTTTCAAGGTGCCGAGTGTGTAGTCGCAGGCACTGGTTACACCGGTGAAGATGGAATCGAATGTGCGATTCCCTCAGCGGTGGCCCCAGATTTTTGGCGCCTTGTACTGTCGTCTGGAGTGATCGCTGCAGGACTCGGTGCTCGAGACACGCTTCGCCTCGAAGCTGCCCTTCCACTTCATTCCCATGAACTTGGGCCGGGAATCACCAGCCTGCAGGCAGGACTCGGTTGGGTTGTCTCATGGGATAAGGGCGACTTCCATGGTCGAGCGCCTCTTCTCCAAGAACGCGAACAGGGCGTCAGACGTCGCCTCCGAGCAATCTGCTCACAGTCGCGGCGCCCTCCACACGTAGGCGACCCGATAATCGTCGCTGATCAGGTAGTCGGCAACGTAACAAGCGGCAACTTCTCTCCGCATCTTGGAAGGGGCATTGCCTTTGGCTTTGTTCCTCCGGAGCTCCAGATAGGCGATGTTGTCACGATTGAAACTCGAGGGAACAGAACAGCCGCCCAGATCGTGAAGCCGCCCTTTCATCGATTGGATCCGCTCACACTTTAAAAGTCTTCATGATGCAAGGCCAGAGAGAACCAATCGTTCGTTTTCGACTCCGGCCCTTGAGATATCGTGCAAATATTGACAAATCTTGGTTCTAAGGAAGAGTTTTGCCTGACTTTGTTCCTCATACACAGCACGATATTGGCGAGATGCTCTCCTTCTTGGGCTTGGAGTCCACCGAGGATCTCTTTGCGGTTGTGCCCCCAGCGATCCGCCTCGCCGGAGGTCTTGATCTCCCGATGGGCATCTCCGAGGCCGATGTCACCGAGCAGCTGTATTCGATCGGTGCGATGAACGCCAGCGTTGGAGTTGGGGGGAGTGGTCTGGTCTGTTTTGCCGGTGGGGGTTCGTACGATCACGAGGTTCCCGCCGTAACCCGAGCGCTTGCCGGTCGTTCGGAGTTTGTCACTGCCTACACGCCCTATCAGCCTGAGGTCGCCCAGGGTGTACTTCAAGCGTTGTTTGAATACCAGACGTTCATCTCACGCATTACTGGACTTGAGATCTCAAACTCGTCGCTCTATGACGGGTCAGCAGCTCTCGTCGAAGGTGTAAACCTCGCTGTCGCGGAAAGTGGAGATTCTCGAGTCATTGTCTCCTCAGGCGTTCATCCGCGTTGGCGTGGTGTGCTCGAGACCTTCGCGGCCGGTACCGGACATCAACTCGAAGTTGTCCCGCTCAACAACGGCCTGACCGATTGGGCGTCCGTCGAAGGGACAAATGCAGGATGCGTCGTTGTTGGCTATCCCAACTATCTGGGTGCGATTGAATCGCTCTCATCGGCCCGCGAGCTGGCTGACCGTCTTGGAGCCCTTCTCGTGGTCTGCCAAGACCCCGTCGCGGCAGGGCTGCTCAAGAGCCCCGGCGAACTCGGCGCTGACGTTGTTGTCGGTGAGGCGCAGGCATTTGGTACTGCCCTTTCATTTGGTGGCCCTTACCTTGGATTCTTTGCCTGTCATCACCGACTTGTCCGTCGCCTTCCAGGAAGATTGGTTGGCGAGACAGTAGACCTTGATGACAAACGCTCCTACGTCACTACCCTTCGAGCACGTGAGCAAGATATTCGCCGCGAGAAGGCATCTTCGAATGTCTGCACAAATGAGACCTTGATGGCGGTCACTGCAGCGATTCAGCTCGGATGGCTCGGAACGCAGGGGATACGGGAGATCGCTCTGGCAGGTGCCCGGGCCGCTCGCTATGGGCTTCAGAGACTCACTGAGATACCTGGTGTTCAACCATCGTGTACTGCGCCGATCTTTCGTGAGTTTTCCGTGAAGCTTCCGATACCGGCATCGCTAGCCATCGACCGCCTTCTCGACGAGGGCTACCTCGCCGGCATCGCTCTCTTGGACGGTTTTGAGGGAACACCCTATGAAGGAGATCTCTTGATCGCTTTTACTGAACGTAGGACGAAATCGGAGATCGATAGTTTTGCCGATGCGCTCACTAAGGTCATCACTCGATGAGCGACCTCTTCGATCGACCAGCAGCCGGTAGCGCGAAGAGCGCGCCGCTCGTCGGCGATGACTGTGAGCCCACACTCTTCGAATTCGCTTCTCCGGGGCGTCGGGCCTATTCGCTGCGCACCACCGGTATTCCCGAATGGACTGCCACCGAACTCATACCCGCCGAGCACCTGCGAGAAGATCCTCTTGAGTTGACTGAGGTCTCCGAACGCGATCTAGTCGGGCATTTCACGCGCCTCGCACATCGTCAGTACAGCGTCGATCTTGGTGCCTATCCCCTTGGATCATGCACGATGAAGTACAACCCCAAGACCTGCGATGAGGCAGCGGGGATGCGATCTTTTGCTGGAGTTCATCCCGAGACTCCCGCTCATGCAGTGCAGGGTTGGATGCAGATTCTTGTTGAGCTTGAAGAAGCACTCTGCACGATCACTGGCATGGCGGCCGCTACCTTGCAACCAGCGGCTGGAGCCGCAGGAGAGCTAACCGGACTCCTACTAATGCGCGCGTACCATGCAGCGAATGACGATGTACGTACTCGAGTCATCATTCCTGATTCCGCACACGGAACGAATCCAGCGTCGGTAACTCTCGGAGGCTATGAGGTAACGACTGTTGGCTCCGACGATCGGGGATTCGTGGACGTTGACCAGCTTCGAGCAGCGCTTGGAACCGACGTTGCCGGCATCATGCTCACGAATCCCAATACGCTCGGACTCTTTGAGGAAGACATCGTTGAGATCGCCAAAATGGTGCACGAGGTGGGCGGACTGCTGTATTACGACGGTGCCAACCTCAATCCAATTCTCGGAGTTGTCCGTCCAGGAGACATGGGCTTTGACATTGTGAATATGAATCTCCACAAAACCTTCGCAACCCCTCATGGTGGAGGAGGTCCTGGCGCTGGCCCGGTGGCGGTGAGCAAGCGCCTCGTTGAATTCTTGCCAGGCCCGCGTCCAGTTCGATCAAACGATCGAGAGTCAACGTTTGAACTGCTTTTCCCACCAAAATCGATTGGAAGAGTTCATAGTTACTATGGGAACGCCCTCGTTCTTCTCCGGGCGTGGACGTACATTCGGCTGAACGGGGCCGATGGCCTGCGTCGGATTGCTGATATGGCTGTGCTGAATGCGAACTGGCTACGAGAGCAGCTCCGCGGCACCTACGACTTCCCCTATGACCGTCCGGTCATGCACGAGTGTGTCGTCTCCGTGAGCGGTCTGAAGCGGGCCACCGGTATGCGAGCGCTCGATGTTGCTAAACGGCTTCTGGAATTTGGATTTCACTCTCCAACGGTCTATTTTCCACTGATCGTCGACGAGGCATTGATGATCGAGCCGACCGAGACCGAGAGTCCCGAGACGGTGGCAGCGATTGCCCGAGCGCTCATCGAGATCGCACACGAGGCACTTGCGAGCGCATCTGCGGGGGAGGCGCTTCGTTCTGCTCAAGCTCCGCGATCCACTCCCGTACGGCGGGTGGACGAGGCACGTGCCGCACGCAAGCTCGTCTCGACATTCGACGCCAGGTGACCTTTGGAGTGGCCTAATTTCTCTGTTATTTGCGTACAGTTACTTACTGCATCCTGTTCGCATTAAGATTTAGGTCGTTCGCCTAACCGGAGAGATCATGAGTTCGAAGTTTCACAATATCTCGCACGCCCTGTCGCACAACGAATGGCGCAAGGTGGCTGGCATGTCGTTCTTTATCTTGGCGCTTCATGTCGTTGGCTGGGGTCTGTTCCTCTTTGTCATCGTGCCAGCGCATTATCACCTCCTTGGCATTGGGGTAGCGGTGACGGCATACACGCTTGGCGCAAGACACGCTTTTGATGCCGATCACATCTCTGCGATTGACAACACGACGAGAAAGTTCATGGCCGAGGGAAAACGTCCATTAAGCGTGGGATTCTGGTTCTCGCTCGGCCACTCTTCGATCGTTGTCGGCCTCGGTATTGCCCTGACGATCGCATCACGCGCAGTTTTTGCTCAGGTGAGTCACGGGAACTCTGGTCTTGCCAGTTTTGGGGGAGTGGTCGGGACAGCGGTTTCGGGTGCCTTTCTCTATCTCATTGCCATCTTGAACCTTGTCATTCTCATCTCGATAACAAAGATCTTCATCTCGATGAGACGAGGTCTTTTTGACGAAGACGAGCTTGAAGAGCAGCTTCAATCTCGCGGTCTAATGTTTCGTGTCTTTGGCAAGATGATGAAAAGTATCTCTGAACCCTGGCACATGTACATTGTCGGGCTTCTGTTTGGTCTCGGCTTCGATACTGCTACGGAAATTGCATTATTGGCTGCGACCGCTGGAGCGGCTGAGTCACGGCTTCCCTGGTACGCCGTTCTCGCACTTCCAATTCTCTTTACCGCAGGCATGAGTCTCCTCGATACCGTGGACGGCTCTTTTATGAACTTTGCCTATGGTTG
>CAIVND010000134.1 GCA_903907185.1 uncultured Acidimicrobiaceae bacterium | reverse complement strand
TCTGGTGCCACAGTTGAGTGCAGCGGAGTTGCAAGCGTAGCGCCACAAGCAAGTAGGAAGTCAGCCGTTGCATCAAACTCTGCCGGGCTCCGTGTCGGATCGGTTGCATCGCCAGCGGGAACATAAAGTACGATGCCTTCGCGCGCTCGAGTCAGGAGGACACGATACGCATTGCGCCTAAATGTCTCTTGGGTCTCCTTGCGGATGTTTGACCACTTGCTTGCCATCTTAGAGAATTTTCGAGTCAGCCATTTCCCCTGTTGCGGCGACCAAATCAGATCGCCACCCCAGCACACGCCAACCCAGTCAAGTTCCAGGCCTTGGATCTCGAACTCGGTTGCGAAGACCTCAAGTTGTTGACTTGATCGCACATCGCGTGGTCCTGCCAAGTACCAATGATTCCACGGGTACTCACTATGGAACGTTGAGTCCGGCTCCAAGCCTTCCGCTCTCAACCGGGTAGCACCGGACGACCCGACCAGCCCGCATCGCCGTTCTCCCATCGTGTTTTGCTTGAGCAAAGCTCTGGCATCACCAAGTGACCGAGTGAGTAGAGTGGGGAAGGAATCCTGCTCCGCCTTTGACTTCATTGCGATCGCGTTAGCGCTACAGGCATCACCTTCGACGACGGAATTCACCCATTCTGCATAAGACGCAGCTTTCAGGCTTCGCACCGAGACGTCCAAATGCAACTGCTGTTCCGAGTGAAGCAGCAACGAGTGTTTGTCGCCATCAAAAAAAAGTCTGGAGCCCGCAACAGCAGAGCCGCCTTCTAGCGACTCCGGAGACGCATAGACGGTCCATCGCTTTTCGGACTCTGTAAGCGCACGTCCCCACTCTGAGAGTCCAGCCTCGCCGTCGTTGATCTCTTGCCCGCCACCAACCAGTGCTATGACGACTGCCCAATCCTGATGCCGCTCCATGATCTTCAGCAGCATCTCTGGCTCAGAATAGTCGCGAGCGAACTTCCTATAGTTCTGTTTCTTATCCCATGCTCGTTGGGCTTCATCGAAGATGATCGTGTGATCTGCAGGCGCTCGGTCTGGGTTCTCCTCGGCGTAATACTTTGCGAACACGTGCACGTTTTCGATCAAGGTTTTCGCTTTTCTTATCGCTTCATCAGATTTCACCTTCATGCGAACGCGGTGTTCCGCTGCAAGGGCAGCCTGAAGCACCTTGACCAGCGGCCCTGTCCCCGACATGAATGCAATATGCTCCTGCCCTGGCTTGATTCCGTATGCGAGGTTTAACCCAACCAACGTCTTCCCGGATCCTGGAACGCCAGTCACAAAGCAAATCACGAACGACCGGTCTTCCTTCGCCCTCTCAATCACTCCGGTTACGAAGGAAGTTAGCCGATCTACGTCATGCCTTGCCGCCCTGGAATGGGCAATCTCTCGGATTGTTTCTAGACCAGATTGAAGGGAAACCGCAGCCTCAATAATCGACGGCACCGGTCGGTACTCGCCATCATCCCAGGCATGTGGATCAATACTCGAGCCTCCTGATTCGTTTGTTAGCTGGCTCAATCGCGTCGGAAGATTGTCCCAACAGATCTGCTCAACGCGGGGAACCCAGTAGGCTGGAGCCTCTTCGATGGGAAGAAAATGCTGCGTGTCGTTTCGACGAGGCCGAGACGACGGAGAAACTACCAGAGTCACGATCCGCCTTCGATTCGATGGCTCATGGAAGAAGTGCAAGAGCAAAGCGTATTCCTCGGCTTGACGATCAGCGTCGACGCCTGGCGCGCTCGTTTTCAGTTCGAGGATGATGATGGTGTCACCGGCGAGCAGGACAACGTCGATACGCTTTTCCTTGCGCGGAATGGGAAACTCCAGCAACACAGTCCAGTTTGCCGCCTTTTGGCTCAACAAAATCAACCGGTTCAGTGACGACTTCAGCCTCTGTAAATCGGCTTCCCAGGCACGGGTCTGCGATGTGCGCTGAGAACTGAAGCCACCGTGGGCATAGGCCGTAGCAAGGAGGCCCGTGATTTCGCTTTCAGAAGTGTGAATGAATTCAGTGACAGAAGCTCGATAGAATGCTGGCATGAGTGGCGCCAGGATACCAGGTCAACGCACAAATGCTGGCACGATCGAGGCCAGTAACGAAAAGTAGACTATCCACAACTGCGAAGCTGATGATGTCGTCTCTGGTGCTTCCATCCTTCGCAGTGAAATCGTGTTCCACCCCGGTAACCTAAACTTCAAAACG
>CAIVND010000133.1 GCA_903907185.1 uncultured Acidimicrobiaceae bacterium | reverse complement strand
GCAGCTTCGTCGATGGTGACCTCTTCAACCATTCGTACCGAAACACCAATGCGGAGTTCTTTGAGCAACTCGCACAGGGCCTCGCCATCGACCAGATCGATCGCGGGCGCTCCGTCGCGGGTCGCTTCCCGACGCGCATCCGCAGTGAAGGTGCCCGTAGTGATGACCAAGCCCTTGTCGGCTCGGCCCACCATAGCGCCGCGGAAGTCGCGAACGACGCCCGCGCCCACCGAGCCGCTCCAGCGTTTGCATTGAAACAGGACATGGAACGAAAGCAGGTTGACGCGAAGGACGCCCGTGCCGTCGATACCGCCGTCCCCTGCGCGGCCGGTAACCTCGACTTTGGTGAAGCCAGACTCGCGTAACATCCGCTGACATAGCCGCTCGAACGCTGACGGTGAGATGGCCAACAACTTGGCCAAGAGCAGTTCGACCCAGTTGTCAGACTCGAAAGTCTCGGGAGGAGGGGACGCTGACGGCTTAGACACGCGAAGCACGCGATAGTCGTCGTGCACCTTCTTGGGAATGGCGGCGACCTCCGCCTGCGACACCGACATGCCCCGGAGTGTCAGGCGCCACACGCCTCTGGCGCTATTTTCCAGAACGCCGGACTTCTTGAGATAGGTCCGAGCCCAAGCCATCCGGTAGTCCACCTCGGAACGGCCGGTCTTGCCGTGCTCGATGGCCCGCTGAGCGTCGCTCAGCTGCATGGCTTCAGCCACGTCGTCGACCATTTCTTCGATAGTCATCGAGCCGCCGTGCGCCCTTAGTCGCTCGATGATCGGCCAGAGATAGCTGTCGTAGGTCGGGATTTCAGTAATGATCGGCACTGCGTGTCCCCGCTAGTGTCACCGCCCCTCCTGATTACGGGGGCTAGAATTCGGCGACACGATACCTAGAGCGGCAAACGGGGCGCTCGACTGAGCATAAGCAATAGAGTCGCATCGCCCTATCCCTCATATTCCCGGATCGCCTATCCACCGTTACCCTGACCCGCTGATCTCTCCGCCATGACGACGGCCAGCATTTGATCGGCCGACACAGAGCTGTTGTGTAGGCCAGCGATCACGCCCTCCCTGTCCCGGGGAACTCGGTTTTGAGATAGCTTGCGCTTCACGCGGACCTCGCGCACGTCGAGTTCAACTCCGATCACGCCAGCGATCTGGCGCGCCAGATAGTCCTCCGGGGCGTCCGACATCGCCCAAGGCTCCGGTCGGCCGCTTTCAAAGCGAGCGGTTAGTTTGGCGAGCTGTTCGCGTAGCCACTCTGGGTCGTCCCGCCAGTTCAGTTTTCCGGTCACGTGAGCAACTTCGTAGTTCCATGTGGGCACGACCTTCCCGTGCTCCTGCTTGGAGGGATACCAACTCGGTGAAACATAGGCGTCCAACCCCTGAAAGATCACCAAGGCTTCGTCATCACCAGAGCGATCTGGGTGCTGGTTGGCCCGCGATATGTGGCCCATGAGCGACCGACGCTCGGCATCGAAGATCATCGGAAGGTGCGTGCCGAAGAAACCTGCGGCGTCGCGTGTGACCAGGCATCCCAGTCTCGCGTTTTGGAGCACCGCATCGACTTCGTGGGCGTCCGTGACCGCGAACATGTCCGGCAGGTACATTGGTCATACTCCTGAGTTTTGGCGGAGTCTCGCCGCTGAAGGTCCTAGTCCCATCCGACACTGTCAACGGCAAGAAGACCTTCCCATCGTCCGTCAGGGCTCGAAAGCGGACCTCGCCGACAGCAAGCGTCGGGAAAAAGCTTGACAATCGACTCAAATGTTCTTATTTTGTTCACGTATGTCCGCTACCCAAACCACCCCTGCGATCATCGCCGCCGCTCT
>CAIVND010000132.1 GCA_903907185.1 uncultured Acidimicrobiaceae bacterium | reverse complement strand
TCGAAGGTTCGCCGTGAGCGGATGGGCCACGTGGAGCTGTCGGCTCCCGTGGTACACATCTGGTATCTACGTGGAACGCGTTCGTGGCTTGCCTATCTATTGATGGGCACAGAGCCCCGCGAAGAGTTGAAGGCAAAGCAGCTTGAGAAGGTCATCTACTTTGCTGCCTACCTGGTCACTCACGTTGAGACAGAAAAGCTTCATAACGACATGCCCTCGCTTGAGACTGAGCTGGCTGCACAGATCAAGCTCATCGAAAAAGAGCGCGATCTTGAGGTCAATAAGCGCCTAACTGCTCTTGAGAAAGAGATTAAGGAGCTTGAGAAAGAGGGCAAGAAAGAGTCGGAGATCCGCGCTACGCAAAAGACGCGCGAGCGAGAGATCACCTCTTCACGTGATCGCGCCGAGATGGAGATCACGATGGCTCGTAAGGGTCTCGATGAACTCCGAAGCCTGTTCTCTCGTCAGATCATCGAAGACGAACTGCTCTGGCGCGAACTTTCCATGCGCTACGGCGAGTACTTCGAAGGTGGCATGGGTGCTGAGGCGATCGCGCAGCTCATTCAGCGTATCGACCTCGACGAAGAGGAGATCAAGCTCCGTGCAGCGATCGATCCAACTGAGGGTCGCCGTCCGCTCTCCGCACAGCGCAAGCAGAAGGCCATCAAGAGGCTTCGAATCGTCTCAGCATTCAACCGCAGAGATGAAGAGGGTCGCCGCATCAACAACCCAGCCGCGATGATCCTTGGAGCGGTTCCAGTTATCCCGCCAGATCTGCGTCCAATGGTTCAGCTCGATGGTGGTCGATTTGCCACCTCGGACCTCAACGACCTCTATCGCCGAGTGATCAACCGGAATAACCGACTGAAGCGGCTGCTTGATCTTGGTGCGCCGGAGATCATCGTCAACAACGAAAAGCGGATGCTTCAAGAGGCAGTCGATGCGCTGTTTGACAATGGACGCCGTGGACGTCCGGTCTCGGGACCGGGAAACCGTCCGTTGAAGAGTCTTTCTGACATGTTGAAGGGTAAGCAGGGTCGTTTTCGTCAGAACCTGCTCGGAAAGCGAGTTGACTATTCGGGTCGTTCGGTCATCGTTGTTGGACCGACGTTGAAGCTGCACCAGTGCGGACTTCCGAAGTTGATGGCGCTTGAGCTGTTCAAACCATTTGTGATGAAGCGTCTTGTTGACGTCGAGATCGCGCCAAATATCAAGAGCGCGAAGCGGATGGTCGAACGCCGCCGTGCACAGGTGTGGGATGTACTTGATGAGGTAATCAAAGAGCATCCAGTGCTTCTAAACCGAGCTCCGACGTTGCACCGTCTTGGTATCCAGGCCTTTGAACCCGTGTTGATTGAGGGTAAGGCCATTCAGATTCACCCGTTGGTCTGCACTGCGTTCAACGCGGACTTCGATGGTGACCAGATGGCTGTCCACCTTCCGCTTTCGGCAGAGGCTCAAGCTGAGGCTCGGATCTTGATGCTGAGTGCGAACAACATCCTGTCGCCAGCAACCGGCCGTCCAATCACCGTACCTACCCAGGACATGGTCTTTGGTGCGTACTATCTCACCCTCGAAGAGGATGGGCAGCTTGGCGAGGGTCACGCCTATCGCAACCTCTATGAGGTTGAGGCTGCCTATGAGGCTGGTGACGTGCATCTACACGCCAAGATCAAACTTCGTAGTGGGCCAGAGGGTTTCCCCTTCGCAATCTTTGGCAAGCGTCACAGTGAGGAAGAGACGGCGAACGAGCCAACTGAGGTCACGACGACCCCAGGACGGATGTTCTTTAACTCGGCGCTTCCCGCTGACTTTGGCTATGTCAACGATGTCATCGGCCGCAACGCAACTTCGATCGGATCGGTCGTAGAGTCACTTGCTGCCAACTACACCAAGGCCATCGTCGGCGAGAGCCTCGACAAGATTAAGTCGCTCGGTTTTCGTTACGGTGCACAGTCGGGTCTTTCGATCTCGATTAGCGACGTTGTGACTCCTCCGGAGAAGCGATCGATCCTTGACCGCCATGAGAAAGAGGCGGAGAAGGCTGAGGCACAGTTCAAGCGGGGAATCATTACCGATGATGAACGGCGTCAAAAAGAGATCGAGATCTGGACCGCTGCAAACACCGAGGTCGGTATTGCAATGGAGAAGACTCTCGCAACGGTGAAGTTCAACCCACTCGACATGAT
>CAIVND010000131.1 GCA_903907185.1 uncultured Acidimicrobiaceae bacterium | reverse complement strand
GGTGGTGGTGGTGGAGGACGCGGATTTGGAGGTATCGCGTCGAACCCTGACATCGCCAAGTGCCTTACGCCAGCCCAGATCTCCTACCAACAAAATGTTGTCGTACCCGAGCAGACCGTTCGTCAGGTGCTCAACCCACCATCGACAAACACGGCCACCTCGACCTACACCGTCGCCGGGGTTGATATCTCAAACACCTCGTCGGGAATCATCACGAAATCACAGCTCGTCAAAGGAACATGGCTCTCTTCGAATGCCGCCACCGCGAAGAACGAGGTTCTCGTCAACACCGCGTACGCAACTCAGAAGAAATTGAAGGTTGACGATACGTTGACGATCAACAAGATCAACTACAAGATCGTTGGCCTCGTCAATCCGACCTTGACGGGTAACACCGCTGATGTGTACTTCAGCCTTTCGTACCTGCAATCACTCTCCTCAGACAAGAGCAGGGTCAATGAGGTACTTGTCAAAGTTTCTAACTCCAGTCAGGTCAACGCCGTGGCAAAGGCGATCCGAGCTGCACTGCCAGGTGCGACCGTGCTCACCTCAGCCTCGCTCGCAGATCAAGTTACTGGAAGCCTTTCGAATGCGCACAAGCTCGCAGATGAGCTTGGTGGTGCGCTTGCCGTTGTCGTTCTGCTCGCCGCGTTCCTGATCGCCGGGCTCCTCACGCTGTCGAGCGTCGCAAAGCGCGTCCGCGAGATCGGATCGCTCCGTGCAATCGGCTGGTCGCGTGGGCGGGTCGTCCGTCAGATTGTTGCGGAGACCTTCGGCATCGGGATCTTGGGCGGTTTCCTCGGACTCGCTCTCGGCGCAGTGATCTGCCTCATCGTTGGGGCGGTCGGACCAGGACTAAGTGTTACGAGTTCAGGTCTATCGGTTGGTGCTTCGACCGTCAGTGGGTTGATCGGGCAGTCCACGACAAGCTCCGTCGCCTCAACGGTGCATCTCACCGCACCGATCCATCTCTTTACGATCATCATTGCCTTCGCCGGTGCACTCATCGGCGGCCTGATCGCCGGTGCTGCCGGTGGTTGGCGCGCAGCTCGACTCGCACCCGCATCTGCTCTCCGAGACCTCGGCTGAGTTCTCCAACTCCGAAGAAAGGACATCACCATGACTGAGGTCACGACACAAGATCAACCACCCCACACCGAGGCAGCTCTGCTCTACCAATTGACCGGAGTGAAGCGAAGTTACACCAAAGGGTCGGTGACCGTGGAGGCGTTGCGCGGCATCGACCTGTCCATTAATGCCGGCGAGATGATCGCTCTCGAGGGACCAAGTGGCTCGGGCAAGTCCACGCTCCTCCAACTTCTTGGAGCGCTCGAGATTCCGACGAGCGGGCAGATCCGTTTTGCGGGAAGATCACTTGAAAATGAAAACGACAAAGTGCTGACCGACATCCGATGCGATGAGATCGGCTTTGTCTTCCAGCAGTTCAATCTGATTCCAACACTTACCGCAGAAGAAAATGTCGCAATAGCGATGGTGCCGCGCGAACCCTCACGTGAACGCCGACTTGCTCGAGCTACGGAGCTCCTTACGCTCGTTGGACTTGGCGAGCGACTTGGCCACCTTCCATCGAGACTCTCGGGTGGTGAACAGCAGCGAGTTGCGATTGCGCGAGCATTAGCAAACACTCCTCGAGTAGTGATCGCTGACGAACCCACGGGGAACCTTGACTCCACAAACGCAAAGGAGATCATGGGGCTTCTCCACAAACTGCACAGTGAGTCGGGTGTTACGGTCATCATTGCGACCCACGATGAGGACATCGCCCGTCAGACGGAGCGTCGCATCAAACTCCGAGACGGAGCAATTACCGCAGACGAGCGGGCGTAGTCCTCAGCAATTACGCAGCAGCATTGAGTAAAACGAGATGGGGTGGCCGAATGGCCACCCCATCTGTTTTTCGACCTGCTCAACGACTGAGGGGCACTTACTTACTGTCCTAACCTTTTGAATCCGAGGTCCGCTCGCGAATCCGAACGATGACCTCCTCGGCGTGGTTGGCATCGGCACCCTTTTCCTCAAACAGAAGCGCTCGATCAGCCTCAGCCTCGGCCTCAGCGCTCTCATCGGCTGCTGCAAGGCGCGCATCGATTCCCTCTTCGGCGATCTTTTTCGCCTCGGCCACCAACGCCGAGACCATCTCGCCCTCGGGCACGACACGTACGATCTTTCCGCGGATAAAGAGGTGGCCCTTGTTCCGTCCCGACGCGATGCCGAGATCTGCCTCGCGAGCCTCACCCGGACCATTGACTACGCAGCCCATAATCGCGACTTGAAGCGGGATATTGAGATCGCTAAGCGCCGCCTGCGCCTCACTGGCAACCTTGATGACGTCGACCTCGGCACGACCACACGACGGGCAGGCAATGAGGTCGAGCCCCTTTCGTTCACGAAGTCCGAGCGCTTCGAGCAACATCCGTCCCGCTCGAGCCTCTTCGACGGGATCGGCGGTGAGTGAATACCGCAACGTATCGCCGATCCCCTCGGCGAGCAGTGCTGCAATACCGGCGGTGCCCTTCACAAGGCCTCCAGGAGGAGGTCCGGCCTCAGTGACGCCGAGGTGCAGTGGATAGTCGAAGGTCTCCGACGCGAGTCGGTAGGCAGCAATCATCGTTGGGACGTTCGAGGCCTTGACCGAGATCTTGATGTCATGGAAATCCACCTCGTCAAAGTAGGCAATCTCCATCTTGGCGGATTCGACCAGCGCCTCCGGGGTTGCTCCTCCGTACTTCTTGTACAGATCGGGATGCAGTGAACCAGCGTTCACACCGATGCGAATGGGGATCCCCCGATCCTTTGCCTCAGAGGCGACCAGTTTGATCTCCTCGGGCTTGCGCAGGTTTCCCGGATTAAGTCGGAGTCCCTGAACCCCAGCCTCGAGAGCGGCGAGCGCCATCTCCACGTGGAAGTGGATATCCGCGACAATCGGAATCGGCGAACGCGGAATGATCTGAGCCAACCCCTCCGCAGCCTCACGCTCATTGCAGGTACAGCGAACGAT
>CAIVND010000130.1 GCA_903907185.1 uncultured Acidimicrobiaceae bacterium | reverse complement strand
TCCGTTGAGGCCAAGAACTCCGACGGGAGTCAGCCGATCGGACGGGCAATGATGTTCACAACCGGCAGGACCCACCATGAACTGCTTCTCATTGAGGTGGGCGAGGATGCGCCTCATCCTGGACGTGGCCACCGTTCGGGTCTCTATCATCTCGGTCTCAAGATCGGCGATGACGACAGTGATCTGCGTGAGGCGATCACTGTTCTCAAGAGTGAGGGAGTGCAGATCGTCGGTGCGTCTGATCACACCATGACGCACAGCCTCTATGTACTCGATCCTGACGGGAATGAACTCGAGCTCTACATCGATGTTGTGGGGGTGGACTGGAGCGATCCGAAAAATCTGCTCGCACCAACGAGGGCGTTAAGTCTCTAAGGAGCAAACAGATTGAGAATTAGTGCGCTTCGATGGTGTTAATGAGTACCTTACCTACGGCGTGGTTCTCAACTGATTGGTGAGCTTCGGCGGTCTTTGAAAGAGGAAAGTAGACGAGCGGTAGCCCGTAGTCTTCGCCAACGTGAAGTGCTTCGGCATCAAGCGCGTCAGAGATATCTGCGATCGCTGCAGCCTTTGCTTGATCGTCAACTAGATAGAGGTAGACGAACTGCAGGCGTGCGTTCAGTCTCATCATCGTTCTGATCTCTAAGCTAAGGGGCTCGGATCCGCTTGCATAGATCGCAATCGCACCGCTTGGCCGCAAGATCTGCGTGTTGAGATCGAGGTTGGTAACTGAGGAGACCTCGACGATAAGGTCGACTCCTCCCGGTTCGATCGATCGGATCTTCTCAGCAGCATCGTCTTCGCGATAGTTGACAACGTGGTGCGCTCCCGCACTGCGTGCATATTGAGCCTTCTGGTCTGAGGAGACGGTCGCTATCACCGTGGCTCCAGCCCACCGAGCGAGTTCGATAGCCGCGTGTCCAACGGCACCTGCGCCTCCCGCGACGAGAATCGTCTGGCCACTCATCGAGCCCGCTTCGAGCCGAGCTGGTCCGCTCTCTCCGATCGTGAGGCAACGGTGCGCGGTGATCGCCGGTACTCCAAGAGAGGCGCCGAGTTCGAAGCTTGCACTTTCAGGAAGTTCAACGGCGTTTTTCGCGTTGATTGCGATGTACTCCTGCGCAGTTCCATCCGCCCGGTTGTGCTGTGCCTCGTAGACCCAAACCCGCTCGCCGACTCGCTCTGGCGAAATTGCAGATCCAACCGCGGTGATCACTCCCGCACCATCTTGATTCGGAACAATCTCTGGAAAGGCTGGCTTACCGCTTGACCCGCTTCGGGACTTCCAATCGGTCGGATTCACACCCGAGAGATGAAGTTGGACAAGGACTTCGTTTGGCTGGGGAAGGGGTACCTCGCGCTCGACAAGGTGGAGAACATTGCTCTCCCCAAACTCGGTGTAGATAATGGCATGCATCGTTATTGGCCTCCAGGATGCCAGGAGCGAGTCAGCGTGACACCCAAGAATCGGGATCGGCGACAAGCTTCTTTACATGTGGAGGAAGTTTGCCCGCCACGACGTCAGCAAGAGTTGTTGTCTCCAGCACACTTCTCAGTGTCGCGCGTACTGCGATCCAGACATCTTGAAGGTGTTCGGCGGCTCCTCCATAGGAGGTGACCTCCGGGTGTTCACCACGGACTGCAGCAAGTGGGCCATCGATGGCGCGGATAATGTCCGCAAGGGTGATAGCTGACGCATCGCGTGCAAGGCGATATCCTCCCTCGGCTCCACGCTGGCTGACGATGATGTGGCTTCTCCGCAGCTCGGCGAGGATGCCATCTAAGAACTTTGGAGGCAGTTCTTGTGCTTGGGAGAGCGCGACACCAGACAGAGGACCGCCGTCGGCAGCGGTGAGAACTAAGAGTGCTCGTACCGCATACTCAACTTTTGCAGATATATGCATGGTTCAAGACCCTTGTAGTGCGATCCGGAGCTGCCGATAAGTGCAACTCAGCCTGGGACAACCCGGCCAATTGTATCTGTTGAGCTGACTCTAGAGCTCGCTTGCCCAGTAGTTCGGGGCGTCGACAACACCAGAGAGGTCATGAGGATGGTTCTCTCGATTTGCCATCGGTGTGACTCGGATGAACTTCGCCTTCTCGCGAAGTTCGGCGATTGAGGCGGTTCCGCAGTACCCCATTGCCTGGCGGAGCCCGCCGACGAGCTGGTGCACCACCTCTTGGATCGGTCCACGATAGGCGACGTTGCCCTCAACGCCCTCGGGCACAACCTTCTCAGCGTCGATGACGTCCTCTTGTGCATATCGGTCTTTTGAGAACGATCGCGACGACATCGCACCCATTGAACCCATGCCTCGGTAGAACTTACGCGGCTGATTTCCGATCATCGCGATCTCGCCAGGACTCTCATCGACTCCGGCAAAGAGACTGCCGAGCATGACAGCATGTGCACCTGCGCCTATCGCTTTTGCGATATCTCCGGAGTAGCGAATGCCGCCATCTGCAATGATTCCGACACCGTGGTCGCGTGCCTCCATCGCGCATCGTTGAATAGCGGACCACTGTGGAACACCTATTCCGGTGACGATCCGCGTCGTGCAGATCGCGCCAGGACCGATCCCAACCTTCACAACGTCAGCACCAGCCTCAGCAAGTGCACGGGTGGCCTCGGGAGTAGCAACGTTGCCAGCGACAATGACGCCATTCTTCCAATTCGATCGGAGCTCACGCACTGTTTCAATGACACGCATGGAGTGTCCGTGCGCCGTGTCCACACAGATGACATCGATGCCTGCATCGATGAGGAGTTTTGCGCGAGCCAGTGCGTCGGCACCAACACCGATAGCGGCACCAACACGCAGACGCCCAGCATCGTCTTTGCATGCCTGAGGAAACTGCTCTTGTTTGGTGATGTCCTTTACGGTGATGAGACCTTGAAGTTTGCCCTCTGCATCGGTAATTGGGAGCTTTTCAACCTTTGAGCCTTGAAGAATTCGGCGAGCTTGAACCAGGTCGGTTCCAACCGGTGCAGTGATTAATCCTTCACGGGTCATGACATCGCGAACCGGGACGGTGGAATCTTCGTGGAACCGGAGGTCTCGATTAGTGATGATGCCGACGAGACGGTTCTCCTCGTCAACGACCGGTACGCCAGAGATGTGGAATTGAGCCATGACTTCGAGCGCCTCGGCGACGAGCTGATCCGGATGGACTTTGATGGGGTTCGTTACCATCCCAGCCTCAGAGCGTTTGACGCGATCGATCTCAATCGCCTGCTGTTCAGGTGACATATTTCGATGAACAACGCCAAGCCCACCGAGACGAGCGAGCGCAATGGCGAGTCGGGACTCGGTCACGGTATCCATCGCGGCGGAGATGAGCGGAATATTGAGCTCCAGCCGATCACAGAGTACCGATGTCGTATCAGCCTCAGAGGGCATGAGATCTGAGGCTTGGGGAAGAAGAAGCACATCATCAAACGTGAGTGCAATCTGGTCGTCGAGTTGAGGAACTCGCTCAGACAACGGACACCACCTTATTGGTTGGACAACTTTGTTTTGTAGTCGTCTGTCCCTATGTACTGTACCTGCCAACAGTCCCCAATACCCACGAGATCGGCCGAAACGTCCACGATTTGTTCAAGAACTGGCGGGGACGCCTCGGCCGAAGAGCGTGAATTTGGATGGGTTAGGCGAGCCCGAGGGCCCAGGTGCAGGTCGGCCACGCCTTCCAACCTTGGCGCGCAAGAAGCCGCTTCGCGGCCTCATCTTGCGCAGATGGTGTTGCAAGATCGGGTCGACCTCGCTCGCCAACAAGTAACCACGACGACGAGGTGAACTGATAGGCGCCGTAGAAGCCATTTCCAGAGTTGTCGCGGTAGTTATTACCTGACTCACAGGAGCGGAGCATGGACCAAACGTTACCGATCGTTGTCGAATGTGTGGCCGGAAGCGAGAGAACCGAACTTGGTAACACAAAGCGGACAGCGGAGTTTGAGTTAATGAGGACGACTCGGTGAGGCGAGCTACCGAGATGGCTCACATGTCGACTTAGTCCTCGATGAATAACATGGTTGGATCTTTTTGTCTGTTGCGTTGAAGCTGATGCAGCGGTGCCTACGGCACCAGAGAGCGAGGCCCCAAGGCTGAGGCCAAGCGTAGTTACGGCGAATGCGAGCAAAGGGTGCTTGCGCATCTTTCCTCCTTGGATCTTGGAAAACCAGATGGTTCCAGGTGGGTAAGGATGCGGGCAGGCCGTCTTGATGCATGCGTCTCGGGGTTCGAAGCCGGGAGGGCAGATCGAACCGCGGGCTATTGCCCTACGAGGTGCAGACGGGGGTGGCCCTCGGTCGGTGAATTGCGCAGCTCCTTTTGCTTGGGTGCAGCGGGTTGGCGGCGGAGATGCGGGTGCGCGAAAAGAGAGGGTAGGGATGAAGGCGGTTACTCAGGGAAATTTGTCCCAGCCGAGCAACACCCCGCTCCGGTCTCACGAACCGTCCGTCGGGTGAATGTGTGAACCTGACTATACCGTCCAAGACGAGTTCAAAAGCGCGCAAATAATTAACTTCCCTGGTCAAATGGTATTTCCTCCACTTGATATCGGGAGAATTTGGCCCCAACGACCCCGAAAGGGTCACGCAGGGATCCGGTCATCACCCGTCCGTAGGCGTATCGATCGCCTCGGTGAGGAGGGAGGTGATCGAACTGATCACCTCGGGATCTTTGAGCTTTTTGCCCTCACGGTCATGAACGTAGAAGGTGTCGATCACTTCGTGGCCAAGCGTGTCGACAAGCGCTGAGACGACATCGAGGCCAGCGGTTGCAAAAGCTGTCGTCATATGATGCAAAAGACCGAGTCGATCGATCGCTCGCACCTCAATAACGGTTGCCCGGTCAGAGGCGTTGTTATCGATCTTTACCGTTGTCTGTGTTGGGTAGGCCGAGGCTGGGCGACGCCCCTTTGAGTAGGTGTCATCTCGCTGGCGTAGTCGATCAGTGAGCGGTATTGCTCCGCTTACTGCGTTGACCACCTCTTGCTCAACCCGCTTCCAATCGACCGAACGGTTAAACGACTGCTCAATATCAAAGATCTCAAGTGCCATGCCCGGGATCCCTTCGACGGCGGTAGCGCGGTGCACATTGCAACCGCTAAGCGCGAGTGCTCCCGTTACCGCAGCAAAAAGTCCGGTGCGATCGGGCGCAACGACCGTAACCCGTCGTCCCTGCGCAAGAAGTGCAATCTCACCTCGGTTGAGGAGCTCAACCTGTTCAGGGGTTGGTTGAAATGGCTTCGGCTCGGCGTACTCTTTGCCGTCGAAGATCGCCTCAACACGCTGCACGAGACTTGCGACAAGTTCAGATTTCCAAGGACCCCACGCGGAGGTTCCCGTCGCCTGACCATCTGCCTCTGTGAGTGCTGCAAGAAGTTCAAGGGTGCTGTGGTCTCCGACGAGTTTTGCAACAAGCGCAGCCGTTGCAGGATCATCGATGTCGCGACGCGTTGCACATTCGGGGAGAACGAGGTGATAAGAGATGAGCTTGACCAACGTTGCCACGTCACGTTCGTCAAACCCCATTCGAGTTGCGATCGTCGTCCCAAGGCCGACACCGACCTCACTGTGATCACCTGGTGTTCCCTTACCGATATCGTGCAACAGTGCTGCCATGACGAGAAGATCAGGGCGGTCGACCATTCCTAGGTGCTCGCTCGATCGGGCGATCGCCTCGAGCAGATGACGGTCGACGGTAAATTTGTGATAGGCGTTGCGCTGTGGCCGGTTGCGGACAGTGGTCCATTCTGGAATAAAAAGCTCAAAGATCCGACGTTGGTCGAGAGCTTCAATCGCAGGAACAAGGGCGTCTCCAGTTTGCAATAGTGCAATGAACGCATTGCGGAGATCGTCTGACCACGGTGCAGCTGGTGTGGTCGTTTCCCGTTCAAGAAGGTCAAGCGTCGAACGATCGATAAGCGCATCGCGTTCGGCTGCTGCCAAAGCAACCTTGATGGCCAGCTCAGGATGTGCCGCTACATCGGCGCCCGTTCGAAGTGCAACCTCGCCGCGACGCCAAACGATGTCAGCACTGATCGAGGACTCCTCAGAATCGTGGGCTGTCGGAGGGTGTTGAATGAGTCGGATTCGATGCCATGCCTCATTTGAGGCAGAGGTAATCGCACGACCCGCTTCAGCGATCGCCGCCATCAGTCGGTCGGCATCGTGATATCCGAGGGTAGAGGCAACTTGGTCTTGTTCTTGGAGCAGAAGACGGTCTCCCGCCGCCGAAGTCCGACAGTGAACAGCAACGCGCGCTGCAACGATGATCTGTTCTGCCTCGAGTACTTGGCGTGAGCGTGCGAGCTCTTGTATCTCCGGAAGTGCATCGCCAAGTGCATTGAGAACGCCGATATCGCGAAGACCACCCTCGGCCTGTTTGAGATCTGGCTCGAGGAGGAACGCGAGTTCGCCGGCGCTTCGGTGTCGAGTGGCAATCGACTCCTCAAGCTCTGGAAGGTACCGTTCCCATTCGCGCCTCCACAGCTCCTTTGCTCCACGAAAGACAGGAGCCGCGATCTCCTCCTCTCCTGCGAGCAGGCGTCCATCGAGAAGACCAAGTATTACCTTGAGGTTCTCCCGTGCCATCGATATTGCCTCTTTGCGCGTGCGGACACTGTGATCGAGGTGAATGCCGCTGTCCCAGATGGCGTACCAAATTGCATTGGCGATGTCCTCGTAGTGACGACGGCCTTTGTGAAGAAGTACCAGGTCAAGATCGCTTCCGGGAGTAAGCCCCCCACGTCCGTATCCACCAACGGCGATCAGGGCATAGCCCCGGGGCTTCCCATCAACCGCCTGTTCAAATACCTCTTGAAGCCAGCCGTCACAGATGGCCGCGTATCGGCCAGGAAGGTCGACGGCCGCTAAGCGACCATCGAATACCTCGGTCATGAGGCGCTCGCGCTTCTCACGCAACTCCTTTACCCGAGCAAGGTTTGCGGTAGTGGTCGGTGTGATTGACATGATCGCTTAAGGCTAGGTGATCGACCATCTTCTTGCGCGACGGGTGTGGGAATCTCTACCACCTTTGAGCTGGTTATTTACTAAGGTTGTCTCGGGGAGAAGGTGACTGATGCTGCAGCCGAATAGGAACTCTGCTCTTCGTCCCTCCCATTTTGTTGGGAGCGCGGTCGCAGTGGTGATTGCGCTCGCAGTCGTGACGATCGTTGTCCATGCCATCTTTGGTCTGCTTTCATTCCTCGCTGAGAGCGTGGTTGTCGTCGGTGTTTTGCTTCTCGGACTGCGTTTTCTTCGTCGGCGCTAGGAAGGACCGGATCGAAGCTCAGGTAGATCCTTCGTTGATTAAAAGCAACGAGTCTTTCGCCCTCTCTAGAGATTGTGGAGCACCTTCCACGAGGGGAGCCTCCGTGAGGTTTGACAGCGGTCTACGCTTCCAAGCTCAAAAGATGGCAAAGGAGTGGTGTGATGGACGATGAGATCTCCGACGACGGTAACCGTCGGGTTGTACCCGGATGGAGCGGTCGTTTCTTCGAAGACTTTTCAATTGGAGATATCTATCGACACCCCCTCGGGCGCACAATCACCGAGACGGACAATATTTGGATGACGCTATTGAGCCAGAACACAGCTCCTGCGCACTTCGATCATCACTACGCGTCTCAGACTGAGTTCAAGCGACCTCTCGTCGATTCGACGTTCACGTTGGCCCTTGTTACTGGACAAAGCGTCACTGACGTCAGCCAAAATGTCTTTGCAAATCTTGGTTGGGATGAGGTGCGCCTTCCTGCACCAGTCTTTGCTGGCGACACGATCTACTCCCAGTCCGAAGTCCTATCTCTTCGACTCAGCAAGTCGCGTCCCACCGTCGGTATCGTGACGGTCGCGACCACAGGGTTCAATCAGGAGGGAACAGTAGTCATCACCTTTCGACGAACGGTCATGGTCTACAGACGTGGTTGTGGTCCAGAGATCGCCAACATTGCACCGAGATCGCTTTAGTCGTTTGTCTCAGAGATGTGATGCTCTTCATTGACTCGAGCGATCTCATAGCTGAGGAGGCGAGGCATTGATCGAGCGATGATCGCGATGCCAATAATTGAAGCGATGCCACCGGAGACGACGGAAAACTGGTTTGAGATCGCCTGAGCAACCCCTCCAGCTTCGAGGTTGCCAAGGCGAGGACCACTTTGAACGACACCCAGCTGGATCGCCGAGATCCTGCCGCGAAGTTCGTCGGGTGCCTCAAGTTGGACGATCGTTCCTCGAAACACCGCAGAGACAACATCGGCAGCGCCAGCGATTGCGAGAAAGATGAGCGCCACCCAAAGCAGTGGGATGAGTCCAAAGAGCGTGATTGCAACGCCCCAAATTGCAATGGAAAGAACGACCGCTCGGCCGGGGTGACGGATTCGACTCGTCCACCCAGAGGCAACCGTCGCGATCAGCGCTCCTACACCAGGAGCGGCAAAGAGAAATCCGACTGCCTCGGGTCCCCCATGGAAGTAGGCGAGACCGAGGGCGGGAAAGAGAGAAGTTGGCATTCCAAAGATCATTGCGTTGAGGTCCGCGACAAAGCAGGCCTGCAGCGCCTGTCGACCACGAAGAAAAGAAAATCCTTCAACAACTGACGACAGACCGAAGCGAGTACCTCCTCCATCTGGAATTGAAGGGCGAAGTGTCGCAACGGCGGTGGCGGTGAGCACAAAGGCACCGGCGTTGAGCCAGAAGACCCCGCTTACCCCGATCGGCGCGAGAAGCAGCCCACCGATCGCTGGGCCAACAATGATCGCGACCTGAACGATAAGTTGTCGAAGGGTATTCGCTTGAACAAAGAACTCACGATCGATCGTCGCCATCAACATGGCGGTACGTGCGGAGGAGTCGCAACCACCGATCCCAGCGGTGATGGCGGACAGAACAAATATCAACATAAGCGAAGCGTGTGCACTATGCGCGTTGATCGCCAATCCGGCCGTGCAAAGCGCCATCGATGACTCAGTGATGATTAAGAGCTTGCGCCTATCCATCGAATCAGCGATCGATCCGCCCAGGATCGATCCAATGATTGCCGGAAAGAGCTGTGCCAAGCTGACATAACCGACGTCGAGCGAAGAGTGAGTTAGGCGATAGACCTGATAGCTGGCTGCGACGATGCCGAGCTGCCCACCAACCTGTGCGAAAACCAAACCGAACCAAAGACGACGGAACTCCTTGAAACGCCGAAGTGGCGTGATGTCAACGAAGAATCCAGCTGGCGCCATGAGGAACTGACGCTAGCGCGCGTTGGAAAGTGAGTAACGGGTCCAAACTTCGATTGGGGTCAGATGGCTACGATGCTCGTGGGGGTCTGTTGCCGAACCCATCGACGAGGGGAGTACGCATGAGTTTCGAACAGGTGAAGTATGACGTCTGTGTCGCCAACCGGATTCTTGCAGAAGTTGGCCTTGCCACTGGCGTGCTTGCCTCACTTGGTCACTCAAGCCAACGTGTCCCAGACGCGCCCGATCGGTTCATCGTAAAGGGACGTGGTTATGCCATTGACGCTCTGGCAGCGATGAAACCCGAACAGATGATCGTCTGTGACCTTGAGGGGAACAAGATCGAAGGTCCGCCGAACTCCACTCAATGCTTCGAAGTCAAGATGCACTCAAGCATCTACAAGATGTACCCCAAGATCAATTCAGTGACGCATGTTCATCCTCGCTTCGCAGTCGTAATGAGCATCTTGCAGGCTCCACTGTCCGCGATGTGCCAGGAGGGTGCCGAGTTCATCTCCAAACCGATTCCCGTCTACCCACACGTGAAGACCATCCAAACCGAAGAAGAGGGAGTTGAGGTTGCAACTCTGATCGATGGCGGGCCAGTACTTCTGCTCGAAGGCCACGGAGCCACAACAACGGGTTCCACCCTTGAGGAGTCGGTGATGAGAATGATGTGGCTAGAAGAGCAGGCGCGCATGAACTGGTATGCCTACTGCGCTGCGGGCCCAAATCATCGGTCGATCCCCGCGGAGAGCTTGGCGGAGATGACGAATCGAACGCCACTTCCTGAACTGCCACATTTTGTCGAGTCGATGCAGGGTCACAGACCATCGATGGGTGGAGTGTGGGCCCACTACAGCAACGTCGTCTCTCAGGGTATCTAGTTCGACTGGTGTGAGCGGGTTCGATTTCGCTCCCGTCGAGATGTAGTGAGTCAAGAAATAGTGAAGAATAGATATCCGTGATTCACCCCGATCACGACGTTAAAGGAGAGAAATGTCTGTAGGCCTTCGCATCGCCGTCCTCATTAAGCAGGTGCCGTGCATCGAAGGCGGTCATGTTGCCTTAGAGCTTGGCGCTGATGGACGGCTGCGACGCGAAGGAATTGAACTCGAGATCAATCCATTTTGTCGACGCGCAATTTCAAAGGGCGTCGAACTTGCGAAGGAGTCCGAAGGCGAATGCGTGGTCTTTGCACTCGGGCCCGTCTCCGCTGAGGATGCTCTTCGCGAGGCCGTTGCCCATGGCGCCGACCGAGCAGTTCTGATCTCTGATCATGTGTTCGCAGGATCGGACACGCTGGCAACAGCTCGAGCGCTTGCTGCCGCCCTCGTCAGGGAGGGCCCGTTCGACCTCATTTTGACCGGCCTTAACTCCGTCGATGCCGAGACTGGACAGGTAGGCGCGCAAGTAGCTGAACTTCTTGATCTGCCTTTCGTTTCGGGAGTTCGTGAGCTTGTGATCGATGGCGCAGATCTTGATCTTGATTGTGAGCGAGATGATGGTTTGATCCACGCTCAGGTCTCGTTGCCAGCACTGTTGAGCGTCGCAGAGCGGCTGACCTATCCAGCAAAGCACTCCCGAGAGGAACGGGACGAGGTCGACGCGGCAAAAATCACAACGCTGCAGGCGATTGATCTTGGTGATGGTCCTTGGGGTCAAGAGGGAAGTCCGACTTGGGTAGGCGAGATCCGACTTACAGAGAATTCGCGTCTCGGCGCGCTGTTCGACGGACCTTTAGAGGACCAACTCGACCAACTCGTTGTCGCGCTCCATGGGCGGAAGGCCTTTACCTCCGGCTCCGAATACTCGGGTGAACCAGTACCGCACACCGGAGGAAGCGAGACCACGGTGGTGGTTGTTCTTGAACCGGGCCGTGAGCGTTTTGGTCGCGAGTTGCTCGGTGGTGGTGCGCAGCTCGCTGATCGGATTCATGGCACGGTCATAGCGGTAACGAGTGACCTATCGCCAAATCTTGAGGCGCTTGGTAGTTTTGGCGCCGATCGAGTGGTCCGCCTCAGCGCGCCAGGTGTGATCGGCGCCGAGGATGTCGCGAGTGCACTTGTTGGGCTCATCGATGAAGAAAGTCCCTCGATCTTGATTGCACCATCGAGCTCTTGGGGCCGCGAGGTGGCTGCCCGGTTTGCTGCGGCGACCAACTCCGGTCTGACGGGCGACGCCTCGGCGTTAGAGATCAGCGATGGTCGTCTGGTCGCCTGGAAGCCCGCCTTCGGTGGTCAGCTTGAGGTCGCAATTATTGCGACCTCGAACGTTCAGTGCGCTACCGTCCGGGCGGGAGCTCTGGAGCTTCTGGCCCCTCGAAGTGAAACCGCGTCGCTGTCCCAGTTGGTTATTCCCGTGCGTGGACGTGTCAAGCTGAGCAACCATCGAGTGGACCCAGCCGCAGAAAAGATTGCCAACGCCGCTGCGCTGATCAGTATCGGTGCGGGCGTTGATTCTGAGCGGTATGGCGAGATCGATGATCTGGTGAGGTTGCTCAATGCAGAGCTAATCGCTACACGAAAGGTCACGGACAAGGGCTGGCTTCCGCGTACTCGGCAGGTGGGAATTACCGGCCTCCATGTTCGGCCGCCGCTGTGCATCGTGATCGGAGCGGCTGGCAAGTTCAACCACATGGTTGGTCTGCGCTCGGCGAAAACGGTGGTTGGAATCAATATTGACGCAAGCTCATCGCTCTTTGAAACCACCGACTATGGGTTGATCGGCGATTGGGCAGATATTGTGCCCGCGCTCACTGAGCGTCTGCGGGCAGAACTTCTCACGGTGGTGCGAAGCTCCGACTGAGAGTCGGTGACAAGCCCCAAGGTGGCCACATTGTGGCTAGCGCGAAGGTCTCGGTATAGGGTGAACGGATCCCGCGAGGGAGTAGGTCAATCGCGAAGTTGACCGCTAGCAAGGAGGAAACCACGGTGTCTGACGTACGCGCGTTAGTGAGTCGTCTCAGTGAGCTGGACACCTGTATGGTCTCTGATGCTCTTGACGCTCTCGGACTGCCGGGAGCGGTGCCTGGCATCCACCCAATGTGGCACTGTGGTCGAACGGCAGGTCGAGTCGCTACGGTGCGCCTTGCTGCTGCGGCAACTACGCCATCAACTGGACAGCCACCAGTGCACCTCGGCGCACATGCAATTGCCGCTGCAGAACCTGGTGATGTGATTGTCGTTGACAACCGAGCAGGTCTTGAGACCGGTGGCGCAGGTTGGGGTGGACTCCTCTCGCTCGCCGCGAAGTTGCAGGGCGTAGCCGGCGTCGTGGTGTTTGGTGTCTGCCGCGATGTTGATGATGTCGAGGCAGTTGGCATGCCTTACTATTCGAATGTTGCGACGCCAAGGACGGCACGCCGCCGCGTTGTTGAGGTCGCGACAAACGAACCTCTTGATGTCGATGACACACACATTGTGCCCGGCGACCTAGTCCTTGCTGACAGCTCAGGAGTCGTGTTTGTTTCAATCGATAAGGCTGAGGAAGTCCTGGCAAAAGCCGATGAGCTCGTTGCGCGCGAGGCAGAGATGTCCGCGGCGTTGCGAGCTGGCACGACAGTAACTGATGTTTTGGCCGGTAACTATGAGACGATGCTCGATGCTTCGTCACCAAAGAAAGGGCAGTAATGGCAGACGATGATGTTGTAGAGGGATTCAAGACACTTTCCACCCCGGTAGTTTCGGACGCGCTTGATCGTCTCGGTATTGATGGACAGGCAAGTGGTATCGCGCGCATTACCGGTGATGGAACCGTCGCAGGTCGTGCATGGACACTGCAGTACACGCCGATTGGCACCGAGGGCGGAACAGTAGGCGACTACATTGACGACGCCGTCGCTGGATCAATCATCGTGCTCGCTAATAATGTACGCACCGACGTGACGGTTTGGGGAGGGCTCCTCTCGGAGGTCGCCTCCTATCGCGGTGTTGTTGCAACGGTGATTGACGGAACCTGCCGTGACACACCTCGTGCCCAAGAGGTTGGATACTCCCTATTCGCCCGGAGCCACTGGATGCGTACGGGTAAGGACCGCGTTCGGGTTGAGTCAACGCAAAAGCCAGTATCTATCGGTGGCATCTTGGTCCGACCGGAGGACGTGTTGGTCGGTGACGCGGACGGCGTGGTGGTAGTACCACGTGAACGTGCCGATGAGATTCTCAAGGTAGCTCTCGGAATTGAAGAGGCGGAGCAGGCGATTCACAACGAGGCAATGCAGGGAGTTCGCCTCGATGAGGCTCGACGCCGTCACGGGTATCACACCCTGCAGACCAAATCAGACTGAGCAGGCTGATCGATCGACGCATGGAATGGTTGCGGCACAAAGTTGTCGCCTAATTGGGGGAATCCCATGATTGGAGATGGTCATGATTTTGATTACCGGAGGACTCGGCTTTATCGGGCTGCACACGGCGCGAGCACTTCTCGATATGGACGAGCAGGTTGTATTGACGCAGTATCGCGTTCCGCGCGCGCCTGCAT